>NZ_JBSFTC010000688.1:0-1958 GCF_053590415.1 Nonomuraea sp. NPDC003201 | reverse complement strand
TTCAGCTTACGTTAATGTATTTCCTACGTGTTCTTTTCCGACCCCTCGCACGCGGGGCCGCGCGCGGTGGGGCGGGCCGACCGCAACCACGCCCCCGGCCCGCCCGTGCAGCGCCCGCCGGATCCGCGGCCCCGCGCCGGGATCGCGCCGCAGCAGTTGCCCGGCGTTGGGCGCGGGCGAGGTCAGGAACGAGACCAGGTACGGCTCGCTCAGCAGCCGGCCGCGGTCGTCGCGGTGCACCGGCACGTCGGGAGACCAGATGACCCGGTGGCTGTAGAGCAGGTCGGAGGAGGCGCGGTGCGCGGCGTAGTAGTCGGGGGCGTTCAGCAGGCACGGGTACAGCAGGCTCGCGCGGCACAGGTCCTCCTCCTGCGCCTTGGCCCCGCCGAGGTAGCCGCCTCCGGGGTTGCGGGCCGAGGCGAAGTTCAGCACGGCGATCCGTTCGGCGCCCGCCAGGTGCAGCCGCCGCGCGGCCTGCAGGCTGCCTTCCGCGGTGACCTCGAAAGACGTCCGGTGGCCCGCGGCGGCCGGCGCGGCGATCGGCTCGTCCGGCGGATGGCTCACCGTGCCGGCGATCGCCGCCGCCAGCGCGGGACCCACGGTGACGAGGGTGCCGTCCTCGGCGGTGTACCGGCCGTCGGCGGCGATGTGTTCGTTCACCGTCGCGACATGGCTCAATCTGTTTCCCACGCGTCCGCATCGTAGATCGTGACCACCGCCGCGATCGAACGATTTTGCGGCCCGGCCCGTCCGCGTGGCGGTCCCGCACGCGGCTACGGGCGGTCGAGTGCGGTCCCGTCCGGGAACATGGCGGGTCGATGAAAGCCGGGTGCGGTGCGCGAACGGCAGGCTGTCCTGGCCAGGCAAGCTGCTGTCACACAAAGGGGAGCACTTTCATGTCGACTGTCGTGATCGCCGCCGCGGCGGTGTTCTTCCTCGGGATGGGCGTCTACGGCCTCCTCGCGCCTGCCGCGCTGATCAGGCCGTTCCGGATCGTGGCCGACTCGGTCGAGGCCCGGACCGAGGTCCGCGCCGTGTACGGAGGCTTCGGCGTGGCCGTCGCGGGCCTGCTGCTGGCCGCGGCCGTCGACGCGGGCGGGATCCGGACGGGCGTGGTCGTGACCGTCGCCGGATCCCTGCTGGGCATGGCCGCCGGCCGGCTGGTGGCGCGGACGGTCGAGCGGCCGTCGGCGTTCTATCCCTCGTGGCTGTATTTCTGGGTGGAGGCCGTGGGCGGTGGCGCGCTGCTGGCCGCCATCGCCTGGTGAGCCGTCCCGTCACACCAGGGGATCCAGGCACCGGATCCTGAGCTGCCGGGAGAGCAGCGCGCTCGGGGGAAGGCCGAACATCGCGTGGAACGCGGTGCTGAAGTGGGAGGGGCTGGCGAAGTAGCCGTCGGCCGCGGCACGGGTGAGGTTCTCGCCCGCGGCCAGCGCACGACCGGCTCGGTGCATCTGCGCCCACAGCCGAAACCTCCGGTACGAGGTGCCCGTACGTTCCCTGAACAGCCGCAGGAAGCGTGACTCCGACAGCCCCAGCTCGGCGGCCAGCAGCGCGGCGGGCAAGGGCTCGTCCGCGCCGATCAGGCGGCGCGTGGCGGCGGCGATCCGGGGGTCGGTGAACGACGGCGGCTCATGGCCGGTGGCCTCGTCCGCCCAGGCGGCGATCTGCCGGTCCGGGCTGTGCGCGGAGATGGCCGCCGCCTCCACCAGAAGGCCGGCCTCGGCTTCGTGACCGGACATGACGCCGTCATCGCCGCCGGTGAACCTGGCCCGGCACGCCCGGTCCTCGGCCGAGCCCGGGTCGAGGTAGAGGAAGACCATGCGGTCGCCGACCGCCGTGAGGTGGTGCCGGATGCGCGGCGGTGGCCGATCGCGCGCGGGCTGGTCCTGGCGTTCCAGCAGACGAACCTCGTCACCGCGGCGGAGTGGGTCGGGCTGGACAACTTCCGCAAGGTC
>NZ_JBSFTC010000687.1:0-1980 GCF_053590415.1 Nonomuraea sp. NPDC003201 | reverse complement strand
ATGGCCAGCACGTTGACGTCGTTGTCCACGAGCACGGGAACGGGGAAGCGCTCGCGGATGATCGGCGGGATCACCACGCCGGTCCACGGCTCGCGGCGCCGCCGCGGTGCTGCTGTTCCTCGGCGAGCCGTCGGAGGCCGAGTCCGAGGGCTTCGACCGCGAGGACCTGGACCTGCCGGAGGCGCAGCTCCAGCTGCTCGAGGCGGTGGCCGCGGTCAACCCGTCGGTCGCGGTCGTGCTGAGCAACGGCGGCGTCGTGCTGACCGGCCCGCTCACCGAGCACGCGGCCGCCCTGCTGGAGATGTGGCTGGCGGGCCAGGCGGGCGGCGGCGCCGCGGCCGACCTGATCTTCGGGCACGCCGGCCCCTCCGGCCGGCTGGCGGAGACCGTCCCGCACCGGCTGTCCGACACGCCCGCGCACGTCAACTGGCCGGGCTCGGAGGGGCAGGTGCTCTACGGGGAGCGCCTCTACATCGGCTATCGCTGGTACGACCGCACCGGGCGGGACGTGGCCTTCCCGTTCGGGTTCGGGCTGTCGTACACCACGTTCGCCTACTCCGACCTGGCCGTGCACGTCCCCGACCCGGCCCGGCCCGAGGCCCGCGTCGAGGTCACGGTGACGAACACCGGCACGCGGGAGGGCGCCGAGGTCGTGCAGGTGTACGTCAGCGACCCCGTCGCCGACGTGGACCGTCCCGAACGCGAGCTGCGCGGCTTCCGCAAGGTCCGCCTGGCCCCCGGCGAGAGCGCCCGCGTGGTGATCGAGCTCGACGCCCGGGCCTTCAGCTACTGGAGCGCCCGGCACGGGCAGTGGGTGGCCGAGCCGGGCGAGTACGGCGTGCACGTCGGCAGCTCCTCCCGCGACCTGCCCCTGGAGCAGCGCATCCACGTGGACGTGGAGTCGCCGCGGGCCGCGCTCAGGGCCGACAGCACGCTTCGGGAATGGCTGGCCCATCCCCAGGGCCGGAAGATCGTCGAGGAGACCCTGCTGAAAACCGCGGACGGTGAGCAGAGCTTCTTCACCGACCCGGCCAGCCAGGCGCTGATCGCCCAGATCCCGCTGGCGACCCTCCTCAGCATGGGCGCCTCCCAGGGCGGGCAGCAGCCGCCGGCCATGGACGACCTGCTGCGGATGGCGAACTCCGAGACCCCGGCGAGCTGAGCGGACGGCCGCGCGGTGACGGTCGCCGCGCGGCTCAGGGGTTCAGGACGCGTCCGGCGAAGGAGCGGAAGCGGCCGACCAGGTCCACGTTGTCAGGGTCGAGAGCCACTGTCGAGCAGCCACTGTCGAGCAGCCACTGTCGAGCAGCCACTGCAGCTGCAGCCCGTCGGCCATCGCGACGAGCTGGTCGGCGAGCTCCTCGTGGTCCGTCTCCGGGTCGAGGTGCCCGGCCTCGGCAGCGCCCGTGGGCGGCGTCGCGCACGTGGTCGGGCTCATCGCTGGACCGGGACCGGCTTCCAGGCGGTGACGCCCAGGAGGTCCGTGGAGCCGAGGTCGAAGAGGCCGCTGACGCGCTCCCTGCCGGAGCTGATGGTGACGACGAGCGTGGCGCCGACCGCGGGCGGACGGGTGGTGCCGCCGTAGGTGTTGCGCCACGCCAGGGTGAAGGCGGCCGATCGGCCCGGTCGTACGGTCACCGCCTTCGGCCCGGGATCCTTGATCGCGGTGGTGACCTGCCGGGCGCCCCGGTCGATCTTCACCTTCAGCGGCTCGCCGTCCTCGTCCAGGAGCCGGACGCGCGGGTAGCCCTCGACCTGCCGCACTGTGTCGCCGCAGTTGGTGAGCGTCACGGTCTGGACGCGCAGCCCCATCGCGGCATTGGGCGGTTCGGCGTACAGGAGCAGTCCCGAGCCGGCGCAGGACGGGGTCGGGGGCGGGGACCACACCGTCGGCTGCGGCTGGGCCAGGGGATGGCCGGGCGGGAAAGCCGTCACCGTGGGACGAGTCGGCGCGGCCCCGGCGCCGGGAGCCTGCGCGCC
>NZ_JBSFTC010000686.1:0-1996 GCF_053590415.1 Nonomuraea sp. NPDC003201 | reverse complement strand
GGCGAGCCTGGCCACGAACCCGTCGGCCTGGGCCAGCCGCAGGGCGGCCCACACGTCCTCGTCGGCCGCCTCCAGCCCGAGCGCGATGTTGCCGCGCACGCTGTCGTCGAACAGGAACGTCTGCTGCGGCACCAGCGCCACCGACTCGGCGATGCCGCCGTAGGCCAGCTCGCGCAGGTCCACGCCGTCGAGCAGCACCTGTCCCGTGCCGGGGTCCACGAGCCGGACGAGCAGCTGCACGAGCGTGGACTTGCCCGAGCCGGTGGGCCCGACCAGCGCGACGGTACGGCCGGCGGGCACGTCGAAGGTGACGTCGTGGAGCACCTGGGCCTCGCCGTAGGCGTACGAGACGCCGGAGATCTCCAGCGCGGCGGGGGTGGAGGCGGTCGTGGCGGCCACGCCGCCGTACTCCATGGAGCCGGTGGCCTCCAGCACGGCCTGCACCCGCTGCCAGCCGACGACGCTGCGCGGCAGCTCGGCCAGCACCCAGCCGAGCGCCCTGATCGGGAAGGACAGCAGCGTGAACAGGTAGGCCACCTGCACCAGGTCGCCGGAGTCGATCGCACCGGCGGACAGGCGCACCGCGCCGACGGCGAGCACCGCGAGCACGCCGATCGTGGGCAGCGCCTCCAGCAGCGGGTCGAACAGCCCGCGCACGCGCCCGACCGCGATGTTGGCGTCGCGCAGCTCGTGGGCGCGCCGCCGGAACCGGTCGGTCTCCAGCTCCTCCCGGCCGAGCGTCTTGACGACGAGCGCGCCGTCGAAGCTCTCGTGCGCGATCTCGCTGACCTCGGCGCGCAGCTGCTGCGCGCGGGTGGCCAGCGGGCTGAGCTTGCGCTGATAAATCAGGTTAAGTACGGCGATAGCCGGAAAAATCAAGAAACCCACCAGCGCGAGCACGAGATCCGTGAACAGCATCGCGATCGCCGCGGTGAACAGCATGACGATCACGCCCACGGCCATCGGCAGCGGCGCGAGCGGCGCCCAGGCGGCCTCGGCGTCGGCGCTGGCGTTCGACAGGAGCTGCCCGGTCGGGTGCTGGTGGTGCCAGGACAGCGGCAGCCTCAGGTACTGCTTGGTCACGTCCCTGCGCGACCTGGCCTGCATCCGGTACTGCATGACCCCCGCCAGGATGCGGCGCCCGGCCACGCCGATCGACTTGAGCAGCGCCGCCCCGACGATGAGGAGCACTCCCGTCCAGAGCGCCCCCGAAGCGATGCGGCCCGACCCGAAGGCCGGCAGCACCACGTTCTGCGTCGCCCAGCCCAGCGCCCACGCGGACGCGACGGTCATGCCGCCGTAGACCGCGCTGGCCAGCACCGCCAGCGCGAACACCGCTTTCTCCGTCTGAATGGCCACCCCAAGGACACGCAGCCCTTGACGCATCACGGCCGAGGTGACCTTGGTCGCCACGCGGCACGTTCCCCTTCCAATCCGACATATCTGCTTAAGTCACTATCACTCCAGATATGCACGTTATTCCCACCGGTAGGGTTGACCACGTGACGTACGCCCGCGACGAACGCTCCGCGCTCTGCGACCTGTTCGACCGCCTCGGTCCCGACGCCCCCACGCTCTGCACGGGCTGGACCACCTACGACCTGGCCGCGCACCTCGCGCTGCGCGAGCGCAGGCCCGACGCCATGGGCGGCATCGCGCTCAAGCCCCTCGCCGGCTACACCGCCTCGGTGCAGAACGGCCTCAAGGCCAAGCACCCCTTCCCCGAGCTGGTCGGCCTGGTACGCGAGCCGGGCGGCGTCTACGGGCTGCTGCCCTTCCTCGACGACGCCGTCAACACGCTGGAGTTCTTCGTCCACCACGAGGACGTCCGCCGCGCCCAGCCGTCATGGGAGCCCCGCGAACTGTCCGACGACCTCGAACGGCTCATCTGGAAGCGGGTCGCCGGCGGGGCCCGGCTGATGCTGCGCAAGGCGCCGGTCGGCGTGGTGCTGCACCGGCTCGGCGGCGGCGTGGCGCTCGGCGGCCCCCGCGGCGG
>NZ_JBSFTC010000685.1:0-1996 GCF_053590415.1 Nonomuraea sp. NPDC003201 | reverse complement strand
GCCTCGCCGACGCGTTCGCCGGCGAGGCGGTCGCCGGGCTGCGGGCCACCTTCTCGACCGCGCACTTTCTCGAGATCTCGCCGGAGCACGCGAACAAGGGCGAGGCCCTGCGCTGGGCGGCCGCGCACCGGCGCATCCCCCTCACCGCCACGGCCGCCGTCGGGGACATGCCCAACGACCTTCCCATGCTCCGCGAGGCCGGGCTGCCCGCGGCCGTCGCCAACGCCCACCCCGAGGTCAAGGCGGCCGCCCGTATCCTGCTGCCCAGCAACGACGACGACGGCGTGGCCTCGCTGATCCACGCCATCCTGCGCTGACCGCTTCTGGAGACGCCGATGCCGCAGCTGGAATGGGTGCTCGGGAGCTGCCGGCTGCTGGCCGAGACCGCCGAGGAGTTCGCCGGTACTCGTCCGTTCGCCGGCCTGACGATCGGCGCGGCCATCCATCTGGAACCCAAGACCGCCACCCTCCTCCTCGCGCTGCGGCGGGGCGGGGCGGCGATCGTGGCCACCGGCAACCTGATGACCACCCAGCAGGAGACGGTGGCCGTGCTGCGGGATCGAGGGGTGAACGTGATCGGCGAGCGCACCGGCGACCCGGAGGTTCACGCCGCCCACCTGCGTGACGTGCTCGCCTGCCGGCCGGATCTCATCCTCGACAACGGCGGGGAGCTGTTCGCCCGGTTCCTGGAGGCGCCGTACGAGTCGCTGGTGGGCGGGACCGAGGAGACCACCTCAGGGCGGGCGAGGCTGCTGCCACTGCGCGAGCGGATCGCGCGGCCGCTCCTGGTCATCAACGACAGCCCGATCAAGCAGTTCGCCGAGAACGAGCACGCGGTGGGCCAGAGCGTGCTCGAGTCGTTCATGCGCATCACCAACCGGGCCACGAACGGGCTCCGGGTCACCGTCATCGGCTACGGAGCCTGCGGACGCGGCGTCGCCGGCAACTTCGGCCGGGCGCGCGCCCGCGTTTCCGTGCTCGACACGGATCCGGTGCGGCGGCTCAACGCGCTGCTCGACGGTTTCGCGGTGCCGGAGCGGGAGCAGGCGATCTCGTCCTGCGACCTCATCGTGACCGTCACCGGGGCCGCGCGCGTCCTCACCGGGGCCGATCTCCGCCTGCTGGCCGACGGTACGATCCTGGCGAACGCCGGTCATGTTCCGTGGGAGATCGACCTGGCCGACCTGCTGGGGCAGCCCGACGTGGTCGGCACCGTCGAGCCGACCGAAGGCGTCACGAGCCTGATCCTCGGCGATGGCAGACGCGTTCACGTGCTCGCCGGCGGGCACATGGTGAACCTGTCCGGGCCGCGCCCGCTGGGCAACTCGGTGGAATCGATGGATCTCGGGTTCACCCTCCAGGCCCGCTGCCTGGAGGCCATCGCGCGCGGGCTCGTGCCGGCCGGGCAGTGCGTCGTCCCTGTGCCCCCTGAGATCGACGCCAAGGTGGCGCACGCCTACGTAGCCCTCGCCAACCGGGCGAGATGACGCGTTTCAGCGGTGCGCAGGTCCGGCGCTTCGTGCTCGCCCAGGCCACGCCGAGTCCGCTCCAGAGCCGGGAGGCCCGTACGGCGCCGTCGGAGTAGCCGATCACGTCCGCGGCGAAGAGCTCTTCGAGTGCGGTCATGTCGCCGGAGCGGGCGGCGGCGACGAAGGCGGTGAGGAGGCGGCGTTGTTCGGCTTGGGTGACGGGGGTGGGGCGGGCGATGAGGACGCGTTTGCGGGCTCGGCTGACGAGCTGGCGTATGGCGGGTTCGTTGAGTTCGAGGATGTCGGCGATCTGCCGGTAGGGGTAGTCGAAGGCCTCGCGTAGCACGTAGGCGGCGCGTTCGGTGGGGGAGAGCCGTTCCAGGAGGAGCAGGACGGCGAATTCCAGGGCTTCGGCGCGTTCGGCGCCGAGGTAGGGGTCGGCGCCGGTGTCGACGGGTTCGGGCAGCCAGGGGCCGAGGTAGGTCTCGCGGCGGACGCGGGCGGATTGCGTGGCGTTGATCGCCAGC
>NZ_JBSFTC010000684.1:0-2010 GCF_053590415.1 Nonomuraea sp. NPDC003201 | reverse complement strand
GCGGAGTCCCACAAGGTGGCCTCCGCCGTGGATCCGCTGGCCAGCTACCACGTGTACGGCCTGGCCGTCCTGCCCGACGACACGATCCTGGCCTGCACGGAAGGCCGGCACCAGGTGTGCGACGCCGGACCGCACGACCTGCTCGTCCGCCGCAGCACCGACGGAGGGAAGACCTGGAACCCGTCGCAGACGGTGGCGGCGTCCGTCGACGGCGAGTCCTGGTCCAACCCCACCTTCGTGGTGGACCGGGTGACCGGCGAGGTGTTCCTCTTCCACGGGCTCTGCGTGCAGTTACCCGAGAACACCAGCTGTTCCGCCGACTCCAGCACGGTGTACGTCATCTCCAGCAAGGACGGCGGCGTCACCTGGAGCGAACCGCGCAGCCTGGCCGGGCTCTTCGACCACTTCCCGTACAACTGGGCGATGCACGGCCCGGGGCCCGGCCACGGCATCCAGCTCGATTCCGGCCGGCTGCTGCTCACCGTGTCCCACCGCACCATCATCACCGGCGTCCCGACCGCCGATCGCCACTACGGCGCCTCCACCGTCTACAGCGACGACCACGGCGCCACGTGGCGGTCCGGCGGCGAGGTGCCGATGGGCGACGGCTACCCCGTCGTGGGCGAGGCCAGGCTGGTGCAGCGTGCGGACGGCACGGTGGTGATGAACAGCCGGCCCGGTTCGGGCAACGACTGGCCACGGGACATCGCGGTCAGCACGGACGGCGGCCTGACCTGGTCGCCGCCCAGGATGGACTTCAGCCCCGCGCTCTTCAACGGCGTCGACACCGGCCTCATCCGCTACACCGGCGGGCCGGGCAGCGAGGACGTCAACCGCGTGCTGTTCAGCCGGCCCGACTCGCCGATGCGCTGGAACATGACGGTCGCGGTGAGCTACGACGAGGGCCACTCCTTCAGGTACAGCCGCTCGGTCAACCCGGGCCGGGGATATTACTCGGACCTGGCGTCCCTGTCCGACGGCACGATCATCCTCCTCTACGGCTGCGACGGCGACCTCGACGGCTCTCCGCGGCGCGTGGCCGCCGCCCGGTTCAACCTGGAGTGGCTGACGCAGGGGCGGGACAGCCTGGTCACCGTTCCGAAGCTGACCGAGAGGACGTACGACCTGGGCCGCCCGGCGGTGCGGGCCACCCGGTCGGGCGGGACGGTGACCGTGGTGGAGGAGGCCACGGCGCGCGGCGGCGCCCGCGCCGTCTTCACCCCCGGAGCGATCGGGGACTACATCGAGTACCCCTTCGTCGCCGCCCCGGGCGGGCGGCCGGAACTGTGGCTGCGCTACTTCCGCTCCGGCGACGGGGGCCTCGTGACGGTGACCGTGGACGGGAAGGCGCCGCGCACCTCCACGCTGGATCTGACGTCGTTCCGCGGCGACGGCTACGACGTCGCCTACCTGGGCCGGATGGCGTTGCTGCCCGGCCCGCACACCATCCGCTTCACGCTGGCCGGCGCCGGCCGGGGCGGCGGCACGGCCATCTCGCTCGACCAGCTGAGCCTCGTCCGGGGCTCCGCCGCGCCGGACGTCCGCGAGGAGGTCACCGTCGACAACGGCGGGCTCGGTTTCGAGACCACCGGCACCTGGCCGAGCAGCAGGGGCGTCAGCGGATACTACGGATTCAACTACCTGACGCACGCCCGCGGCACCGGCGCCAGCACCGCGCGGTGGCGACCGGCGCTCCCGGGCGAGGATCGTTATGAGGTGCTCGTCTCCTACGCGGCCGACCCCAACCGGGCGACCAACGCCCCCTACGTCGTCCACCATGCCGCAGGCACCACTCCGGTGGCCGTCAACCAGCAGGTGCGCGGCGTGCCCGACCCGCGCATGGGCGAATGGACGTCTTTGGGCACCTTCTCCTTCCGGGCCGGCCTCGAGGGATATGTCGAGCTCAGCGACGCGGCCAACGGCGTGGTCATCGCCGACGCCGTCCGGTTCCGCCGGCAGGCGCCCGCATGACGGCCGTGCCGAGCCCCGCCGCCGCGGTGGCGCTGCGCC
>NZ_JBSFTC010000683.1:0-2028 GCF_053590415.1 Nonomuraea sp. NPDC003201 | reverse complement strand
GTGGGGCCGAGGACCGCGGCGGCTCCGGGGTCGGGGACCGGGGCGGCTCCGGGGTCGGCGGCCGTGGCTGGGCCTGTGGCCGAGGCGGCGGTCGTGGGTGCGGCCGGGGCGGCGGCGTGGGCGGCTCCCAGCGTTGCCGCCGGCCAGACCGTCGCCGCGCTCGGGCTGGAAGCGCGGGTGGTCCCGGCGCTGGCGGAGGTGGACTGCGGCCGGTGGCGGGGCCTGCCGTACGAGCGGGTCGCCCGGGAGGAGGCGGACGCGCTGGCGAGCTGGCTGACCGACCCGCACGCGGCCCCGCACGGCGGTGAGAGCCTGGCCGCGCACGCCGGGCGGGTCGCCGCCTGGCTCGAGTCCGTACGCGCCGAGCCCGGCGTCGTCGCCGTCTGCGACGCGGGCGCCATCCGGGCGGCGCTCGGCCACGCGCTCGGGCTGGACCCGCTGAGCACCGCCCGATTCGATCTCGCGCCGCTGTCCGTCACCGAGCTGACCGTCACGCGCGCCGGCTGGCGGGTCGCCCATGTCAACCGGAAGGTTCTGATTTGATCGTCACATATCCGTTCAGCGCGGTCGTCGGGCTCGACGACCTGAAGCTGGCGCTGGTGCTCAACGCGGTCTCCCCGCGGGCGGGCGGCGTGCTCGTACGCGGGGAGAAGGGCACCGCCAAGTCGACCATCGTGCGCGCGCTGGCCGCCCAGCTGCCCGCCGTGAACGTGGTGCCCGGCTGCCGGTTCGCCTGCGACCCGGCCGCGCCCGACGCCGGATGCCCGGACGGGCCGCACGAACCCGGGGGCCAGGGGCTGGAGCGCCCGGCCGCGCTGGTGGAGCTGCCGGTCGGCGCCTCGGAGGACCGGCTGGTCGGCTCCCTGGACGTGGAGCGGGCGCTGACGGAAGGCGTGAAGGCGTTCGAGCCGGGCCTGCTGGCCGCCGCCCACCGCGGCGTCCTCTACGTGGACGAGGTGAACCTCCTCCACGACCACCTCGTCGACCTGCTGCTCGACGCGGCGGCCCTGGGCACGTGCTACGTGGAGCGCGAGTCGGTGTCGGTACGGCACGCCGCCAGGTTCCTGCTGGTCGGCACCATGAACCCGGAGGAGGGCGAGCTCCGGCCGCAGTTGCTGGACAGGTTCGGGCTGACCGTCGAGGTCAAGGCGTCCAGGAACCCGGAGGAGCGCGCCGAGGTGGTGCGCAGGCGGCTCGCCTTCGACGCGGACCCCGGCGCGTTCGCCGCCCGGTGGGCGGCCGAGGAAACGGCGCTGGCGAGCCGGATCGCGCAGGCCCGCGCCCGGGTGCCGGGTGTGCGGCTGCCCGACGCGCGGCTGCGGCAGATCGCGACCGTGTGCGCGGCGTTCGAGGTGGACGGCCTGCGGGCCGACCTGGTGACGGCGAGCACCGCCATCGCCCACGCCGCCTGGCAGGGCAGGGACGTGGTGACCACCGAGGACGTGCGCGCCGCGGCCCGGCTGTCGCTGCCGCACCGGCGGCGGCGCGATCCGTTCGACGCGCCAGGGCTGGACGAGGGCCTGCTGGACGAGCTGCTGGAGAGGACGTCGGGGGATGAGGAGGATCCGGACGACCCCGACGGCAGAGGTCCTGATATTTCCGGACCTGGTGGGCCGGAGGGCTCGCCGACGACGGCCGGAGACGGCACCCCGCCACCCGGCGGCCCGGAAGGCGGGCCGGAAGGCGGTCCCGAAGGCGGGCCCGAGGATGGGCCCGAGGACGGCGGTCCCCAAGGGCCCGAGGGTGGCGGGCCCGGGCTGGATGGCGGGCACCGGCAGGACCGTGCGTTTGACGGGAGGTACCCGACGGCGTCCGACGATGCCGCGCAGGCGGCCGGGAGCAGGGAAATGCCGCCGGGCGTCGAGGGCACAGGGCCCGATGGCGCGGTGCCGGAGCACAGCGGAGGGCTGGGGAAGGAAGGAGCCGGGCGGGTGGCCGGGGTGGCGGCGCCGTACCGGGTGCCGTTGCTGGAGGTGCCCGGGGTCGGCGAGGGCGCTGCGGGGCGGCGGTCGCGCTCGCGCACCCCGC
>NZ_JBSFTC010000682.1:0-2028 GCF_053590415.1 Nonomuraea sp. NPDC003201 | reverse complement strand
GTGTTGTGACGTGTTCTCGACCTATCGGCTGCGGGTAATGACGCTGACCGACTTATCCGACCCCGGCATCGGCCCGGCCGACGTGAGCGGCGAGCACCGATGCGCCTTCTGGCGCGGGCTCGGCGGCTGACCACCGCGATGGCGCCCGGCCCCGGCACGGGCCGGGCACCACGGCGGACGATGACGGATGGCAGACTGTGCAGGCGTGATCAGGGTTCTACTGGCCGACGACGACCCGATGGTGCGCCGGCATCTGACGGCGATCCTCGGCTCCAGCACGGAGATCGAGGTGGTCGGCGAGGCCCGAGACGGGGCCGAAGCGGTCGAGGAGGTCCTGCGTAAGCGGCCCGACGTGGTGCTCATGGACCTGCGGATGCCGGGGGTGGACGGCATCACCGCGACGAGGGAGATCGCGGCGCTGGCCGCGCCGCCCGCGGTCATCGCGCTCACGACGTTCGACTCCGACGAGCACGTGCTCGGCGCCCTGGAGGCCGGAGCCGGGGGCTTCCTGGTGAAGGCCACCCCGGCCGAGGAACTCGTCAACCTGGTCAAGGTGGCGGCCGACGGGAACGTCGTGATGTCGCCGAGCGCGGCGCGCAGGCTGGTCGCGCAGTCGTCCCGAGGCGACGAGCGGCGCGACAGCGCGCAGGCGCGGGTGGCCACGCTGGCCGAGCGCGAACGCGAAGTGCTGGCCTGTCTCGGCGAGGGGCTCACCAACCCCGAGATCGCAGGGCGCTTGTTCCTGTCGGAGACGACCGTGCGCAGCTACGTCTCCCGCCTGCTGGCCAAGCTCGACCTCACCCACCGTACGCAGGCCGCCCTGCTCGCCCACCAGGCCGGGCTCCTCGACGAGCCCGGCTGAACCCCGACCGCCTTGTGAGGTGCCCGCCGTGCGCATACCGCGACGGTTCTCCCGCCCGGAGCTGATCGTCAGCGACCGGAGGGTGACGCTCGTGGCCGCCTTCGGCGCGGCCGGGCTGCTCGCCGTCCTCCAGATCGTGCTGTACGCGGCCGGGGTGTCCGACCGCGGCGCCGGCTCCTTCGCCGAGCTGATGCTGAATCTCCTGCTCGACGCGTCCCTGCCTCTGGTGGTCCGCTTCCCACGGACGGTGGGAGCGCTGGCCATCGCCGTCACGACGGTGCTCGCCGTCGGCGCCGGCCTGGCGCCGGGCGTGATGACGGCGCGGGGCGACCCGTTCGTGACGCCCGTGGCGGCCCCGGTCGTGGTGTCGTTCCTGGTCACCCTGCTGCCCTGGCGGCAGGCGTTCGCCTACGCCGCGGTCCTGGCACTCCCGGCGATCCCGATCTGGTCTCCTTCGTGGGTCGCGCTGTACGTGGCGCTGTCGGCCACCGCCCTGCCCGCGCTGCTCGCCCTCTACCTCAAGATCCGCGGCGAGCTCGTCCGGTCGCTGCGCAAGCGGGCCGAGCTCGCCGACTCCGAGCGCCGCCTGCTCGCCGAGCGGGCCGAGACCGCCGAACGGCAGCGCCTGGCCGCTGACCTGCACGACATCGTCACCCACCACGTCACCGAGATCGTCCTGCACGCCGACGCGCTGCGCGTCACCACGGGCGACGACGACGCCCGCGCGGCGGCTGAGCAGATCCGGCGGGTCGGCACGCGTACGCTCACCGAGCTGCGCGACCTCATGCGTGTGGTCACCACAGGGGCCCGGCCGGTGCCCGCCGGGCGTCCCGACGACGACACCGGCGGCGACCTCGTCACCCTGGCCGCCGCCGATGACGCGGCCCTGCATGTCGAAGGCGATCCCGGCACGGTGCCCGCGGTCGTCGCCCGCGCCGTCTACCGGGTGGTGCAGGAGTCGCTCACCAACGCCCGCAAGCACGCCCCCGGGGCGCCGGTCACCGTCAACGTCGTCTATCCCGGCGACCGGGCCGACGTCGAGGTGCGCAACGCGGCGCCCCGGCGGAGCGCCGACCCCGCGCTGACCAGTGCCGGCTCCGGGATGGGCCTGACCGGGCTCAACCGCCGGGTGACCCTGCTCGGCGGCAGCTTCAGCGCGGGAGACG
>NZ_JBSFTC010000681.1:0-2036 GCF_053590415.1 Nonomuraea sp. NPDC003201 | reverse complement strand
GAGGCGGGCCTGCTGGCCCCGGACCCGGCCGGCGGGGAGCCGGTGTTCCGGCATCCTCTCGTGCGGTCGGCCGTCGTCCAGGCCGCGACGCCGAACGAGCGCCGCGCCGCCCACGCCGACCTTGCCCGGCTGCACCGCGACAGCCCGGAACGGCGGGCCGTGCACCTGGCCGCCGCCACCGTCGACCCGGACGACGACGTCGCGGCGGCCCTCGAAGTGGCGGCTGTCTCGGCGACCAGGCGCGGCGGCGCCGCGATCGCGATCACCTGGCTGACCCGTGCCGCGGAACTGAGCCGCCGCTCCGCCGACCGGTCCCGGCGGCTGGCCGACGCGGCGTTCGTCGCCGGGCAGGCCGGCCTGCTCGACACGGCGCAGGGCCTCGCCGAGGACGCCGCCGTGGACGGCCCGGCGGCGGTGATCACCGCCGGATTCGTGGCGCTGTACCGCGACGGCGATGTCGCCGCGAATCACCGGCGGATCTCGGCACTGCTCGAGTCCGGGATCGGCGACGCCCGGCTGACCGAACGTGCGCTGAGCCTGCTGCTGGCGGTCAGCCAGTTCGCCGTCGACCCGGTCCGCTGGGCGCGCACCGAGGCGCTGTTCGACCGGTTCGGTGACGGGGTCAGCCCGTCGACGGCGATCGTGCGGGACACGTGGGGTGACGTGGTGAACCGCGGCCACGGTGTGCCGGAGCGGATCGCCGAGGTGCTCGCCGGGCCGGCCGCCGTCGCGCCGTGGCATGCGATGCGGCTGATGGTCTCCGCGTTCTACCTGGGAGTGCTGGGCGATCATCGGGCGTTGCTGCGGCGCATGGTCGACCGGGAGACGGAGTCCGGCGCGGTCACCAGCGTGATGACCCTGCTCCAGGTGGTGATGCTCGATCAGATCGCCACCGGTGCGTGGGCGGAGGCCGAGCGGACCGGCCGCCGCGGCCTGGACCTCACCACCGAGCACGGGTACGGGCTGTTCACCCAGGCGTTCCGGGCATTCCTCGGGCTGCTGGCGGCCTACCGTGGCGACCTGGCCGGGGCCCGCGAGCTGCAGGCGGCCGTGGACGCCTGGGGGCGGCCGCGCGGGGTGGGGTTCCTGACCGAGTACGCGGAGGCGATCGGCGCCGCCGCCGCGCTCAGCGAGGGCGAGTACGAGACCGCGTACGCCTACGCTGCCGGGATCACCGCCCCGGGCGGGTTCACCCGGTACTCGCAGCAGGCCACCCGTACCCTGCTCGACCTGGTCGAGGCCGCCACGCACACGGGCCGGCACGCCGCCGCCCGCGCGCACGCCGAAGCCGCCCGGGACGCGGGCCTGCCGGCACTCTCCCCACGCCTGGCGCTGCTCACCGCAGGGGCGCTGGCGATCACCGCGCCGCAGGAGGAGGCCGGTGCGCTGTTCGCCGCCGCGGTCGCACACCCCGCGGGCGCGGCGTTCCCGTTCGAGCTGGCCCGCATCCGGCTGGCGTACGGCGTGTGGCTGCGGCGCTCCCGCGAGCTGGTCCTGGCCCGCCAGGCGCTGACCGAGGCGCTCGGCGCGTTCGACCAGCTCGGCGCCGTGACCTGGGCCGAGCGGGCCCGCACCGAACTGCGCGCGGCCGGCAAACCGACCCGCGCCCACCGCGACGCGGTGGCCACGCTGACCCCGCACGAACGGCAGATCGCCGAGCTGGCCGCCACCGGGCTGAGCAACCGGGAGATCGGGGCGCGGCTGTTCCTGTCTCCGCGTACGGTCGGCGCGCACCTGTACAAGATCTTCCCGAAGCTCGGCATCACCTCCCGCGCGTCTCTGCGCGACGCGCTGCGGATGGACACGACTTAGGTCATCTGACAGATCAGCGGGCACCGCCTGTCCGGCGATATTTGCCGTATCGCCCCCATGAAGGAGCCCGCGATGACCATTACCGCAATCCCTGTCGTCTTCCTCCACGGCCTCTGGCTGCACGCCAGTTCGTGGCAGCCATGGGCCGACCGGTTCGCCGCGCGCGGCTATGCGCCGGTCATGCCCGGCTGGCCCGGCGAACCCGGCACCGTCGCGGCGGCCCG
>NZ_JBSFTC010000680.1:0-2045 GCF_053590415.1 Nonomuraea sp. NPDC003201 | reverse complement strand
GTGGCGATGAGCTGCCGCTACCCGGGCGGGGTGAACTCGCCGGAGGACCTGTGGGACATGCTCGTCCAAGGCCGTTCGGGCATCTCCTCCTTCCCTGAGGACCGGGGCTGGGATCTGGAGGCGTTGTATGACCCGGATCCGGATCATGTGGGGACCACGTATCTGCGTGAGGGTGGGTTCCTGAAGGACGCGGCCGGGTTCGACGCGGCGTTTTTCGGGATCAGTCCGCGTGAGGCGATCGCGATCGATCCGCAGCAGCGGCTGCTGCTGGAGACGTCGTGGGAGGTTCTGGAACGGGCCGGGATCGACCCGGACGCGCTCCGAGGCACCCCGACCGGCGTCTTCATCGGCGGAACTCAGACCGGTTATGGCTCAGGGCCTGGACCGTACCCCGAGGAGATCGAGGGATACCTGCAGACCGGAAACGCCGGCTCCGTCATGTCGGGGCGGGTGGCCTACAACCTCGGTCTCGAAGGCCCGGCGCTGACGGTGGACACCGCCTGCTCCTCCTCCCTGGTCGCCATCCATCTCGCCTGCGAGTCCCTGCGCAGAGGTGAAAGCACTCTGGCGCTCGCGGGTGGCGTGACGGTCATGGCGACACCTGAGCTCCTGGTGGACTTCAGCCGTCAGCGTGGTCTGGCGCGGGATGGCCGGTGCAAGGCGTTCTCGGATGAGGCCGATGGCACCGTCTTCTCCGAAGGTGTGGGCATCCTGCTGCTGGAGCGGTTGTCGGAGGCGCAGGCCAACGGCCACCGGGTCCTGGGTGTGATCCGCGGATCGGCGGTCAACCAGGACGGCGCCAGCAACGGCCTGTCGGCCCCGAACGGTCCTTCTCAGGAGCGGGTGATCCGCCAGGCGCTGGCCAACGCCGGCCTGGCGCCGGGCGACATCGACGCGGTCGAGGCCCACGGCACCGGCACCAAACTCGGCGACCCCATCGAGGCCCAGGCCCTGCTGGCCACGTACGGGCGCGATCGGGATCCGGCGGACCCGTTGTGGCTGGGGTCGGTCAAATCCAACTTCGGGCATTCGCAGGCCGCTTCCGGGGTGGCGGGTGTGATCAAGATGGTCATGGCCGCCCGCGAAGCCCTCCTCCCGCAAACCCTGCACATCACCACCCCCACCACCCACGTCGACTGGGAACAAGGCCAGATCCGCCTCCTCCAGCACCCCCAAACCTGGCCCGCGCACAGCGACAAACCACGCCGCGCCGCCATCTCCTCCTTCGGCATCAGCGGCACCAACGCCCACCTCATCCTCGAACAAGCCCCCCACCCCACCCCCACAGGCACAGGCCCCAACACGGGCACCAGCACAAGCGCTGACACCGGGATGGCCGCCGAAGCTCCGAAGTCCCTGCCGCTGGTCCCGGTGGCCCTGTCCGCCCGTGACCAGAAGAGCCTGGCTGCTCAGGCCGCCCGCCTGGCCGGCCACCTCACCACCCACCCCGACCTCCCCCTGCACGACATCGCCCTGTCCACCGCCACCACGCGCGCCCATCTCGAACAGCGCGCCGTCATCCTGGCCCGCAACGCCGACGACCTCCACCACGCCCTCAACCACCTCGCCGGCACAAACACCGACGACAGCACGGGCCTCGGCGCAGGTGACGGCGTCGCCAACAGCAACGGCAGCGTCAACGGCAGCGTCAACGGCAGCGGTGACGCGGGCAACGGCAGCGACAGTGGCGACAGCTCAGGCGCTGGCAACGGCATCAACACCGCGACCGTCAACGGCACCGTCAACGGCAACGGCACTCACGGCGGCACCGGCATCACCGAGAACGCCGCAAACGGCACCAGCAACGGCAACGGCACAGACGCCGCAAGCGGAGCCGCAACCGCAACCACCAACGGAGCCGAAGCCGAGACCGCCGACGGAGCCGGCACCCGCTCCAACACCCGCTCCAACACCCGCAACAGCGTCAACCGCAGCGCCGTCGGCGTGGGCGTGAATGTGATCGTCGGGCGTGCCCGACCCGGCAAAACCGCGTTCCTCTACTCCGGACAAGGCGCCCAACACCCCGGCATGGGCCGCCAACTCTA
>NZ_JBSFTC010000679.1:0-2071 GCF_053590415.1 Nonomuraea sp. NPDC003201 | reverse complement strand
GCTCGGGGCCGCGGGCTCCTCCGACCCGTCGGCCCTCGCCGACGTCCGCGCCGCCGCCCACCGGCTCGCCGTACGCCTGGCGCGGCCGGTCACGGCCGCCTTCGCCTCGGCCGGCTCGCCGTCCCTGGAGGAGGCCATGGAACGGCTCGCCTCGACCCCGGCCGCCCGGGTGGCCATCGCCTCGTACGTGCTCGCGCCCGGCCACTTCCATGACCGGCTGGCTTCGGCGGGAGCGGGGCTGGTGAGCGACCCGCTCGGCCCGGACCCGGACGTGGCGGCGCTCATCTGGCACCGCTACGACACCGCCCTCACCAGGCGCCAGGCGCTCCCCCGGCATTCACCCGGCCTGCACCGGGCGTCCCTGTAGCGACGCCCCGCCGAGCGCCGTTCGACCCGGCGCCCGCGGGACGGTGTCAGAGGGCGATGCCCAGGAGGGCGTCGGTGAGGTCGCGGACCAGAGCGGGGGCGGCGGCGTCGGGGCCGCCCTGGGTGAGGGCCTCGTCGGCCCAGGCGTCGACGGCGGCCAGTGCGCCCGGCGAGTCGAGGTCGTCGGCCATCCGGGCGCGTACCGTGGCCAGCAGTTCGTCGGCGCGCGGCCCCGACGGCAGCGCGACCGCCTCCCGCCACCGCGCCAGCCGCCGCTCGGCGTCGGCCATCAGGGACGGGACGTACTCCCAGTCCGCGCGGTAGTGGTGGGCCAGCAGCACCAGCCGGACCGCCATCGGGTCGTGGGCCACCCGCAGCCTGGACACGAACACCAGGTTGCCCTTGGACTTGGACATCTTCTCGCCGTCGAGCGCCACCATGCCCGCGTGCGTGTAGAACTTGGCGAACGGCCACTCGCCGGTGAGGGCGTGCCCCTCGGAGGCGCCGCACTCGTGGTGCGGGAAGATCAGGTCCGAGCCGCCGCCCGCCACGTCGTAGCCGCCCCCCAGGCTGTCCAGGGCGATCGCCGTGCACTCGATGTGCCATCCGGGCCGCCCCCGGCCCAGCGAGGAGTCCCAGGCGGGCTCCCCGGGCCGCTCGGCCCGCCACAGCAGCCAGTCGAGGGGGTGGCGCTTGCCCGCCCTGTCGGGGTCGCCTCCGCGTTCGGCGAACAGGGCCGGCATCTCCGCCTCGTCGTAGCCGGACACCTGGCCGAACTTGGGGGCGTCGGCCACGCTGAAGTAGACGTCGCCGTCCAGGGCGTACGTGACGCCCTTGGTGGACAGCTTGGAGATCAGCTCGGCCACCCGGCCGACGACCTCGGTGACGCCCACGTACTCGCGGGGCGGCAGGATCCGCAGCGCCTCCATGTCGCCGCGGAACAGCTCGATCTCCCGCTCGGCCAGCTCACGCCAGTCGACGCCGGTCTGCTCGGCCCGCTCCAGCAGCGGGTCGTCCACGTCGGTCGCGTTCTGCGTGTAGTGGACCTCGTGGCCCGCGTCCCGCCACATCCGGCCGACGAGATCGAAGGCGTGGTAGGTGTTGGCGTGGCCGAGGTGGGTGGCGTCGTAGGGGGTGATGCCGCAGACGTACATCCTGGCGGTCGGCCCCGGATCGGTCTGCCTCACCTGCTTGGCCGAGGTGTCATAGAGACTCAGCGGAATGCTCTCACCTGGGAGCTTTGGAACGTTCTGGGCAGCCCACGATCTCATGTGTTTGAGCCTATCTGTCCCGATCAGCGGTCAGGTCAGTGAACTGGTACGTCACGTCCTCCGCGGACAGTGAGACCTCCATCACCGACAGGGAGGCGAAGACGCGCCCGCCGGGGAGTTCGTGCCGGACGATGAGCGCGCCGGGGTCGGCGGACGGCTCCGCCTTGATGAGCTCGCTCCAGGTCTCGCTCTCGAACCTGGGCAGATAGCCGACGACCCGTTCGCTCGCCGGATCCAGGCCCGTGTTCACGACCATGCTGACGCCGTCGGGCAGGTCGGTGGTGGTCAGCCGGTCGCCGTCCCAGCTGAACATGCGGATCCGCGCCAGGTCGGCGAGCACCAAGTGGAAGGGGTCGTAGCGGGTCAGGTCGGGGCCGGGCGGCTCGCCGTCGGACACGGCCCGCAGCGCCAGGTCGCCGCGCGAGAGCCGGTCC
>NZ_JBSFTC010000678.1:0-2072 GCF_053590415.1 Nonomuraea sp. NPDC003201 | reverse complement strand
GCGGCGCGTCACAGGGTACGTCTGGCAGTTCGCCACGCCCATAGGACCAATGCCACCGTCAGGGCCAGCAGCACCCACGCGAGTTGAGGCCGGACGACGCGATCGCGGCGACCACGTCCGTACGGTCTCCCAGCAGCCGCGCCGCCTCGTCGAACGGCAGCTGCACCATGGCCATCGCGCCGCGACCGGCGACCCGCCGCAGCAGCCGGGACCGCCGGCAGATCAACCGGGCCCCGTCGAGGCGGCTCAGCGCCCCGGCCGTCACGGCGGCGGCGATCTCGCCGACCGAATGGCCGATGACCGCGTGCGGGCGCACCCCGTACGCACGCCACAGCTCGACGAGGCCGAGCTGCATCGCGAAGATCATGGTCTGGATCCGGTCCACGTCGATCAGCTCGTCCTCGGTGAGCACCTTCCGTGGCGAGAAGCCGATCTCGACGGAGAACACCGGCTCCAGCTCGTCGATCACCGCGGCGAACGCCGGCTCGGTCTCCAGCAGCTCCCGGCCCATGCCGGCCCACTGCGAGCCGTGTCCGGAGAACACGAACACGGGGCCGGGGCCGGGGTCGATGAGCACCCGCCCGGTGGTCACGGCGTCGTGCGGGGTGCCGGCCGACAGGGCGCGCAGCCGCACGGCCAGCGCGGCCGGATTGTGTGCCGCCACCACCGCCCGGTGCGGCAGATGGGCCCGGCGCAGGGCGAGCGTGTGCCCGACGTCGGCCGCCGGCAGGCTACCGGCGACGTCGGCGAGGTTGCCGGCGGCCTGCCGCAGCGCCGCCCGCGACGCGGCGGACACCGGGAACAGCCGGCCAGCGGCCCCTTGGGCGGAAAGTCCCAGAATCCCTTCGGCGGACGGTCCCGAGATCCCTTGGGCGGACGGCTCTGCGGCCCCTTCGGCGGACGGCCGGGCCGGCGGCGCCTCTTCGAGGACGACGTGGGCGACGGTGCCGCCGTAGCCGAAGGCGGAGACCGCGGCCCGGCGCGGATGCACGGAGCCGGGCCACGGCGTCGGCGCGGCCACCACCCGCAGCCCGGCGCCCTCCCAGTCGACGGCCGGCGTGGGCGTGTCGAGCCGGCTCGGCGGGATCTCGCCGCGTTCGAGCGCCAGGACGGCCTTGACCAGGCCGGCGATGCCGGCGGCACCCTCGAGGTGGCCGATGTTGGACTTGGCCGAGCCGATCAGGCACGGCTGCTCCGGCGGCCGGCCCGCCCCGTACACGGCGCCCAGCGCGCCGGCTTCGAGGGGGTCGCCGACCGCGGTGCCGGTGCCGTGCGCCTCGACGTAGCCGACCGTGCCCGGCTCGACGCCCGCCTGCCGCAGCGCGCGGCGCATGACGTGCTCCTGCGCCTGGCCGCACGGCGCCATGATGCCCGCGGTGCGACCGTCCTGGTTGACCGCGCTGCCGCGGATGGTCGCGAGGATCCGGTCCCCGTCCCGTACGGCGTCGGCGAGCCGCTTGAGCACCACCACCACCGAGCCCTCGCCCCGCCCGTACCCGTCGGCGGCGGCGTCGAACGACTTGCTGCGCCCGTCCGGTGCCAGGGTGCCCGCGGCGTCCAGGGTGAGCGTCTCGCCCGGGGACAGGATGAGGTTGACCCCGCCGGCCAGCGCCACGTCGGTCTCGCCGGCCCGCAGGGCCTGCACCGCCAGGTGGACGGCCACCAGCGACGCCGAGCAGGCCGTGTCCACCGCCAGGCTCGGGCCGCGCAGGTCGAGCGCGTACGACACGCGGTTGGCGACCGCGCAGCCGGCGGCGCCGATCCCGGTCCACGCCTCGATGTCGGGCAGGTCCTCCAGCAGCCGGTGCCCGTAATCGCCGGTGCAGACGCCCACGTACACGCCGGCGTCCGTGCCGGCCAGCGCGTCCGGGGACACCCCGGCGTGCTCCAGCGCCTCCCACGCGGTCTCCATCACGAGACGCTGCTGCGGGTCCATCAGCTCCGCCTCGCGCGGCGAGAGCCCGAAGAACTCCGCGTCGAAGTCGGCCACCCCGTCCAGGAAGCTGCCGTGCGCGAGGGTACGGCGCACCGCCGCCGCGTACGACGGGCCGCGGTCGGCGTAGTCGCGCCAG
>NZ_JBSFTC010000677.1:0-2091 GCF_053590415.1 Nonomuraea sp. NPDC003201 | reverse complement strand
AGGTGAACCGGGGCTGGTGGGCCCGCGTACCTTCGCACATGACGACACTTCCACGTCTGGCCGCTTTCGCGCTGCTGGCCGGACTGGTCGCCGGAACGAAGGCCGGGCAGCGGCTGCCCGTGCTGTTCTGGATCCACGGCGGCGGCCTGCAGAACGGCTCGGCCAACCAGCACGACGGCACCCTGATCGCCCAGCTCGAGAACGTCGTCGTGGTGAGCGTCAACTACCGGCTCGGCGTGTTCGGCTACCTGGCCCACCCGCTGCTGGCAGCAGAAGCGGGCACGTCCGGCAACTACGGCCTGTCCGACCAGCAGGCCGCGCTGCGCTGGGTGCACCGCAACATCGCCGCGTTCGGCGGCGACCCCCGCCAGGTCACCATCGACGGCGAGTCGGCCGGCGGCTTCTCCGTCTGCGCCAACCTCGCCTCGCCCGCCTCGGCCGGGCTGTTCGCCCGCGCGATCATCCAGAGCGGGTCCTGCACCAGCCGCCCGTACGCGGACGGCGAGCAGGCCGGCGCCACCATCGCCACCACGCTCGGCTGCTCCGACCTGGCCTGCCTGCGCGGGCTGAGCGCGGCCAAGCTGGTCGACGGGCCGCAGTTCGCCTCGTTCCTGTACGGCACGCCCGCCCTGCCGGAGAACCCCGACACCGCCGTGCGGGCGGGCCGCTTCCAGCGGGTCCCCCTGATCGTCGGCGCCAACCGCGACGAGGGCCGCACGTTCCTGCAGGGCGCCCGCGGCTGGACCAAGGAGCAGTACGAGGGCTGGGTCCGCGGCCTCTTCCCCGACCGCGCCGACGCCGTCCTGGCCAGGTATCCGTGGCCGGCGCAGTCCGACCAGTTCACCTCGGCGTACCTGGCGGCGGCCGTCTTCACCGACTCCGGTTTCCTGGCCGGCCTCGGCGGCTGCCCGACGCTGCGCTTCATCGAGGCCCTGTCCACCCACACCCGCGTGTACGGCTACCGCTTCGACCACCGCACCGGCCCAGGCCTGAGCCCCGAGCCGGCCGGCTACGAGTGGGGCGCGGGGCACGCCGCCGAGCTGGCCTACCTGTGGCCGAGCTTCGACAACGGCACCCCGATCGCGCCGACGTTCGACGCCTCGGAGCGGCGGCTGGCCCGCGACATGGTGCACTACTGGGGGTCGTTCACGATCGGCGGGCAGCCGCGGGCCGCGTACTCGGCGCGCTGGCCGGCCTTCAACGGGACCTCCCTCGTCATGTCCCTGAGGGCGGGCGGGAAGTCCACGCCGGTCCCGCTGGCCACGATGCTCGCCGAGCACAACTGCGACCTGTGGGAGGCCGGCTGAGATGACGCGCCGCGGGGGCCGGCCGCGAGATCATGGAGGTTCCAGGACTCGCGAAGCGCGGCCCCCGCGACGGGAGTTTCCCTGATCGTGCCGTGCTACAACGCGGCCAGGACCCTGCGCCTGTGCCTGGAGTCGGCGCTGTCCCGGACCCGGCCGCCCGACGAGATCGTCGTGGCGGACGACGCCGGCGGCTCCCCGGCCCTCGCCGAGGAGCCGGGCTGCCGGGTCGTCCCGCTCCCCGACAACCGCGGGCCGACGGCGCCTCTCCAGGCGGCGCCGGGTGCGGCGGCCTTCCGGACGGCGTCGGGTGCGGCGCCCGTGGGGCCGTTCATCCGGCGCGCGCCAGCGGGATCTTGCCGAGCACGGCCCGCAGCGCCTCGGCCGTGCGCGGGCCGTCGTGCGTGCCGGGACGCCCGGCGTCCTCGACGTCCGCGCCGATCCAGCGCGCCCCCGCCCAGCAGCCGCGCTCCACGACCCCGAGCGGCACGGCGGGACCCCCGGACCCGCTCCGGCGGCTGAGCACGTGCGTGATCGTGCGCCGCCCGTTGCCCGGGTCACCCAGGTACGCCAGCGTGCGGTCCACCAGGTCGGTGGCCGTCAGCCCCTGGATGTCGTGATCGCCCCCGAGATTGACGACGAACACCCTGGCCGCGGCCCGGCTCTCCGCGACCGCCCCGGCCAGCCCCGGCGTCAGGTAGCTGGGCAGCAGCGACGAGTGCGGCGTGCCCGGGCCGTACACGATGAGGTCGCTGTCCCGGACGGCCGCCAGCGCCTCGGGGCTGGG
>NZ_JBSFTC010000676.1:0-2099 GCF_053590415.1 Nonomuraea sp. NPDC003201 | reverse complement strand
CCGCGCTCGGCGTCGCCGTCGAGCAGGGCGGAGCCGGAGGGGTCGCCGAAGGCGATCTCGGCGCCGGCCCGCAGCGCCTCGACGGCCTTGCGCACCTCGTCGCGCTGGCCGAGGCTGGCCAGCGCGCCCATCCGTACGTCCGGATTGCGGGGATCGCCGACGGTCACCTTGGCCAGGCGCGCGGCCAGCGCCTCGACGACCTGGTCGGCCATGGCCGAGGGCACGAGGACCCGGCGGATGGCGGTGCACTTCTGGCCCGCCTTGACCGTCATCTCGGTGACGACGCCCTTGACGAACAGGTCGAACTCCGGGTCCTCCGGCCGCACGTCCGGCCCCAGGATCGAGCAGTTCAGCGAGTCGGCCTCGACGCCCAGCAGGACGCCGCCGTCCAGCACGTTGGGGTGGCGGCGCAGGATGCCCGCGGTGTGCGCGGAGCCGGTGAAGGCGACGGAGTCCTGGACGGTCAGCTCGTCGAGCAGCCCGCCGGCGCCGCCGGAGACGAGCTGGAGCGTGCCCTCGGGCAGGATGCCCGACTCGACGATCAGCCGTACGGCCAGCTCGGTCAGGTACGCGGTCTGGCTCGCGGGCTTGACGATCGAGGGCAGCCCGGCGAGGAAGGCCGGGGCCAGCTTCTCGAGCATCCCCCAGACCGGGAAGTTGAAGGCGTTGATCTGCACCGCGACGCCCGGCCGCGAGGTGTAGAGGTGCTGGCCGACGAACGTGCCGCCCTTGCCCAGGCGCTCCAGGCCGCCGTCCAGGACGACGGTGTCGTTCGGCAGCTCGCGCACCCCCTTGCCGGCGTAGCTGAACAGGGTGCCGATGCCGCCGTCCACGTCGATCATCGTGTCACGCGAGGTGGCGCCGGTCCGCACGGACAGCGCGTACAGCTCCTCCTTGCGCTCGGTCAGGTGCTTGGCCAGAGCCTTCAGCAGGGCCGCCCGCTCGTGGAAGGTCAGGGACCGCAGCGCGGGCCCGCCGGTGTCGCGGGCGTGGCGGACCATCGCGGCGACGTCCAGCCCCCGGCTGGAGATCCGCGCGACCTCCTCGCCCGTGGCGGCGTCGAGCAGGGGCTCCCCTTCATCGGCCGCCCGGAACCATCGTCCGGCGGCGTAGCTCTCCAGCAGCGCGCTCACGCGTCCTCTCCTCTCCACGGGCCCCTTGCGCAGGTACCCCAACACGTGCCACGGTATTACTGACCGAGCGATAAGTAAATACGACTCGACGCCCGAGGAGGGAAATCGATGACGACGACACCGGCGGAGCCGGAAGCGCTCGAAGCCGCGTTCGAGGCGACGATCGCGCGCCACGACCGGATCGAGCCCCGGGACTGGATGCCGGACGCCTACCGCCGGACGCTCGTACGCCAGATCGCCCAGCACGCGCACTCCGAGATCATCGGCATGCAGCCCGAAGGCGCGTGGATCGGCCGCGCGCCGTCCCTGCGCCGCAAGGCCATCCTGCTGGCCAAGGTGCAGGACGAGGCCGGGCACGGGCTGTACCTGTACTCGGCGTGCGAGACCCTGGGCGTCTCCCGCGCCGAGCTGACCGAGCTGCTGCTCACGGGCCGGCAGAAGTACTCCTCGATCTTCAACTACCCGACGCTGTCGTACGCCGACGTCGGGACGATCGGCTGGCTGGTGGACGGCGCCGCGATCTGCAACCAGGTGCCGCTCTGCCGCACCTCGTACGGCCCGTACGGGCGCGCCATGATCCGCATCTGCAAGGAGGAGTCGTTCCACCAGCGGCAGGGCTACGAGCTGCTGATGACGATGATGAGCGGCACCGACGCCCAGCGGGCGATGGTCCAGGAGTCGGTGGACCGGTTCTGGTGGCCGTCGCTGATGATGTTCGGCCCGCCGGACGCCGACTCGCCCAACAGCGCGCGGTCGATGGCCTGGGGCGTCAAGCGCAACTCCAACGACGAGCTGCGCCAGAAGTTCGTGGACATGACGGTCCCGCAGGCCGAGGCGCTGGGGGTGACGCTGCCCGACCCCGACCTGCGCTGGAACGCCGAACGCGGCCACCACGACTTCGGCGAGCCCGACTGGGCGGAGCTCGCCGCCGTGATCCGCGGTGACGGGCCGTGCAACGCGCAGCGC
>NZ_JBSFTC010000675.1:0-2104 GCF_053590415.1 Nonomuraea sp. NPDC003201 | reverse complement strand
CCGATCTTTATGATCTACTAGATCGTCAACCGTGATTTGTGGTTAAGTGTCTTGTTTTCAGACGTGTGCTCTTGCCGACTACGTGCGCACGGCCGAGGCCAAGGGCGCCGGTCCGGGGCGGGTGCTGATGCGGCACGCGTTGCGCAACGCCCTGATCCCGCTCATCACCGTCGTCATGATCTCCGTCCCGCAGCTGCTGGCCGGGGCGGTCGCCGTGGAGCAGGTCTTCGCCTGGCCGGGCATGGGGCAGCTCGCCGTCAGCTCGATCGGCCAGCTCGACCACCCGGTGGTGATCGGGTTCGCGATGTTCGTCGCGGTGCTCGTCCTGGTCTGCAACCTCGCCGCCGACCTGCTCTACGCGGTGGCCGACCCGAGGATCAGCCTGTCATGACCACGGCCGTCGCCCCGACCTCGCCCCGCTCGCTCGCCGCCCGGCGCTTCCGGCACAACCGCATGGCGCTGGCCGGAGCCGTGTTCCTCACCGCCGTCGGCGTGCTGGCGCTGGCCGCGCCGCTGGTGGCCGGGCACGACCCGAACGCGGTGGATCTGGCCGCCTTCCGCGAGCCGCCGTCTGCCGCGCACCTGCTCGGCACCGACTCCTCGGGGCGCGACGTGTTCGCCAGGCTCGTGCACGCCGGCCGGGTCTCGCTGCTGGTCGGCCTGCTGTCGTCGCTGGCGGCGGTCGCCTTCGGCACGCTGCTCGGCGCGCTGGCCGGCATGTTCGGCGGGCCGGTCGACGCCGTCGTCATGCGCGCCGCCGACGTGGTGCTCTCCTTCCCGTCGCTGGTCGTCATCGTCGTGCTGGCAGGCGTGCTCGGGCCGGGCGCCGCGATGCTCGTGCTCGTCTTCGCCGCGTGCAACTGGCCGACCGCCTGCCGCGTGGTGCGCGGGCTGACGTTGTCGCTGCGCGAGCGGGAGTACGTCCAGGCGGCGCGCGCCTTCGGCGCCGGGCGGCTGACGGTGATCGGCCGGCACGTGCTGCCCGCCGTCCTGCCGCAGGTCGCGGTGGCCGGCACGCTGCTGGTGGCGCAGCTGATCCTGCTGGAGGCGGTGCTGTCCTTCCTCGGCCTCGGCGTACGACCGCCGCGGGCCAGCTGGGGCAACATGCTGACCGACGCCCAGAACCTCACCCTCATCCAGACCATGCCGTGGTTGTGGCTGCCGCCCGGCCTGGCCATCGCGCTGACCGTGCTGGCCGTGAACTTCGTCGGCGACGGCCTGCGCGACGCCGTGGACCCGAAGGGAGTCGGCGGATGACGCCGCTGCTCACGGTCGACGACCTCGCGGTCGAGTTCCGCACGCGGGACGGCGTGGTGCGCGCCGTCGACGGAGTCAGCCTGGAGGTGGGACCGGGCGAGATCCTCGGCGTGGTCGGCGAGTCCGGCTCGGGCAAGAGCGTGACCGCGATGTCGGTGCTCGGCCTGGTCCGGCCGCCGGGGCGGGTGGTGCGCGGCAGCGTCCGCTTCGACGGCGAGGACCTGCTGGCGCTGCCCGCGCGCCGGCTGCGCCGGATCCGGGGGCACCGCATCGCGATGATCTTCCAGGACCCGATGACGGCGCTCAACCCGGTCGTCCCGGTCGGCGCCCAGATCGCCGAGGCCATCAGGCTGCACCAGCCGCGCCTCGGCCGCGCCGCCGTGCGGGCCCGCGTGCTGGAGCTGCTGGCCTCCGTCGGCGTCGCCGACCCCGCCGCCCGGTACGGCCGGCACCCCCACGAGTACTCCGGCGGCATGCGCCAGCGCGTGATGATCGCGATGGCCCTGGCCAACGAGCCCGACCTGCTCATCGCCGACGAGCCGACGACCGCGCTGGACGTCACCGTCCAGTCCCAGGTGCTCGGCCTGATCGACACGGCCAGGCGGGAGGCCGGCGCGGCGGCGGTGCTCATCACCCACGACCTGGGCGTGATCGCCGAGCTGGCCGACCGGGTCGCGGTCATGTACGCGGGCCGCGTCGTCGAGCACGGCGACGTGCACCAGGTCTTCGCCACGCCCCGCCACCCCTACACGCGCGGCCTGCTGGCCAGCCGCCCCCGCCTGGAGCCGGCGACGGGGGGCCTGGTGCCGATCCCGGGCAGCCCGCCCGACCTGCTGGCGCCGCCACC
>NZ_JBSFTC010000674.1:0-2107 GCF_053590415.1 Nonomuraea sp. NPDC003201 | reverse complement strand
CGACGGAGAGGTGCGCCATGTCGGCGACGCCTACAGACAGAGCCTGACCGCGATGGACATCGCGCTGGAGGCCGTCCTGATGGGCGGTCTGACCATGGCGGGTGGCCATCTCGACGGCCCACCCGCCGCTGGCCGCCGTCCCGATCAGGACCACCGCCGTGTGCGGCGCCACCGTCCCGAACACCGACAGCTCGTCCACGATCCGCACCTGGTGCACGGGGTTCTCGCCCGAGCCGTACATCCTGGCCCCGGCCAGCGGCCCGGCGTTGACGAGCTCGGCCACCGTGACCGGCGCCTCCCACCCCGCCCGCGGCCCCGTCACAGCGGGATCCCGAACGCCTGCAGCCCGCCCAGCCGCTGCCCCCGATCCGTGTGCCACACCGGTGCGGCCTTCACGACCATGACGTCCACCTCCAGGCCGGGCACCGCCTTGTCGACGTCCACGACCATCCCGTCGGCCGTGGAGATCATGCAGATCTGGTCCGGCGTCATCGCCACCGCGGCCCCGTCGGCCAGGGCGAGCACGATCTCGTTGTGGGCCTCCAGCCGTACCAGCCGGCGCAGCCCCTCCGTCTCCTGCACCACGATGCTCGACGGCAGCGACGGCAGCGACACGTCGGCGCCGTGCCCGGTGCTGCCCTCCACCGTCAGGATCCGCCCCCTGCACAGGGTCCGCACGCCGAACGGCGCGGCGGTCGAGCGGGGCGCGCCGGGCTCGCCCGCCCGCAGCAGCAGGCTCACCGTCCCGGGCACGAGCACCCGCGCCAGGTCGCCGGCCGCCATCGGGTAGCAGGCCGCCACCGCCCACCCGCCGACCGACAGCACGACGGGGCGCATCAGCTCCTCCACCCGGTCGCCGGCCGTCTCCAGCAGCACCAGCTCACCCGATCCGCCCGCCAGCGCCAGGGGCGCCGGGCTCATCCCGCCCAGCGCGTACGTCGTCTGCTCCAGCAGCGGGAACACCCGCCCCGTGCCGTCGCCGTCCACCAGCGGCACCCCCAGCTGGGCCGCCGCGATGAGCGGGACGAGGGCGTTCTCGGCGGCCAGGTTGAGCGCGACCACGGCCCCGGCCCGCTCCCCCAGCCTGCGCTCCAGCGCCCGCACGGCACGGGCGGGCTCGTCGCCCCTCGGCAGCTGCTCCCCCAGCGCGGTCGTGGACCCGACCAGGCTGACCGCCACGCACAACGTGTCCGGCGCCAGCCCTTCGGCCGTCACCAGCTCGACGCCCGGCCCGATCAGCGAGCCCGCCCAGTCGAGGGTGAGGGTGTGCGCCGACTCCGCCGCCCCGGTCGCGAACATCCTCGCCCCGGCCGAGAGCCGCGCGAGCCCGTCCTCGTCGATCACCACGGCCCCGAGCGGATTCATGGGCGGGTTCATGGCATCGTCCCCTCGGCCGTCACCCGCACCCGGTAGAGCCCGTCCGGCAGGTACGACAGCGGGTTCGCGGTCGTCTCCGCGATCCTGGCCGAGCCGGGCAGGGCGCCCGCGCTGACCACGCGGGTGAGCGCCTCGTCCCTGGCGTCCTGGAGCACCCGGTCCAGCTCCGCCCGCCCCCGCGCCTGCACGATCCGCTCCACCTGCGCCTCCGGCCGCCCGATCGCCGCCCCGTACGCCGCCGCCACCTCGCCGGGGACGCCGGGGAGCACCGCCCGCCCGCGCGCCAGGCTCGCCGTCCCGCCCAGGTCGCAGGCCAGCGGGTAGCGCCGGAAGTAGTGGGCCGACACCAGCCCGCCGCCCGACCTGGCGAAGAACACGGGCACCCCCTGCAGCTCCCGGGCCGCCTCGTCGGCGATCCGCCCCGCCTCGGGGCCGAGCGCCGCGTTGCGGATCGTGGCCTGCTCGCGCTCGCGCAGCCCCGGATGGCCGAACTCGTACGACAGCGTGATCCGCGCCTGCGGCACCTCGGCCGCGATGATCGCGGCCACGGCCAGCTCGTGGTCGGCCAGCATGGGGGAGCCGGTCGCGGTCACCGCGAAGTCGGTCAGCCCGCACGTGGCGGCGAAGCGCCGGACCGCCTCGGTGTCCAGCGGCGCCAGCACGCGCCCGGTGAGGCTGTGGCCGCCGCGCACGATCGTGGCCGTCCCGGAGCCGACGCGCGGCCGCAGCG
>NZ_JBSFTC010000673.1:0-2143 GCF_053590415.1 Nonomuraea sp. NPDC003201 | reverse complement strand
GTCACGCGCGGCGAGCGCGCGGCTGTTCGGCATGCTGGAGGAGCGGCTGGCCGGAGCCGAGGACCTGCGGGCCAACGGCGCCGGCGAGCACACCGTACGCCGCTTCCACCAGGTCAGCGCCGCCCTCTACCGCGCCGAGGTCAGGGACGCGCGCATCGGGACCACGCTGCTGGCGGGCACGTCGGTGGCGTTCGCCGCGGGCACCGCGATCATGCTCGGGCTCGCCGCCTGGGCGCTGCGGTCGGGGACGCTCACGGTCGGCACCGCCGTGCTGATCTTCCAGTACACGCTGATGGTACGGACGCCGTTCGAGCGGCTCATCGACCAGATCAGGCAGTACCAGGCGGCGCTGGCCGGCCTGGCCCGCATCGCGGACCTGCTGGCCGAGCGGCGCACGCTGCCCGAGGGCACCCGGCCCCTGCCCGCGACCGGCCCGCTCGGCCTGCGCCTGGACGGCGTCGGCTTCGCCTACCCCGGCGACGACGAGCAGGTGCTGTCGGGCGTCACCCTCACGCTGGCCCCCGGCGAGACGCTCGGCCTGGTGGGGCGCACCGGCAGCGGCAAGACCACGCTCGTCCGCCTGGCGCTGCGCCTGTACGACCCGACCGAGGGCGCCGTCCGGGTCGGCGGGCTGGACCTGCGCGAGGCCGACCAGGCGTCCCTGCGAACGCGGATCGGCGTGGTCACGCAGGACGTGCAGCTCTTCGCGGCGAGCCTGCGCGACAACCTGACGCTCTTCCGGCCGTCCCCGGGTGACGGCCGGCTGCGGGAGGTCCTCCACGGCGTCGGGCTGGGCGCCTGGCTGGCCGGACTGCCCGGCGGGCTCGACACCGAGCTGCGCGAGGTGTCGGCGGGGGAGGCGCAGCTCATCGCGTTCGCCCGCGCGTTCCTCGCCGACCCCGGGCTCGTCGTGCTCGACGAGGCGTCCAGCAGGCTCGACCCCGCCACCGAACGCCGCATCGAGCGGAGCATCGACCGCCTGCTCGACGGCCGGACCGGCGTGATCATCGCGCACCGCCTGTCCTCGCTGTCGCGCGTGGACAAGATCGCCGTGCTCGACCACGGCAAGGTCGTCGAGTACGGCCGCCGCGCCGACCTCGCCGCCGACCCCGGCAGCAGGTTCGGGCGCCTGCTCGACCTGGCGGGGGTGAGCCGGTGAAGCCGGTCATGCTGGTGGCCACCAGGCTGGCCACGTTCGACTTCCGCCGATACCTCGTCGGCGCGCTGCTCTGGCTGCCCGTCCACGTGATCCCGCTGGCGAGCGGGCTCGTGCTGCAACGGATCTTCGACGGGCTCGGCGGAGACCTGGGCTGGGCGCTGTGGTTGTGCGCGGCGTTCGTGGGCGTGGAGGTCACCCGGGGCCTGATGATCGTCATCGCGTGGACGTACGGGGTCTACTGGTGGGCCGCGGCGGCCACCCTGCTGCGCGCCAACACCCTGCGCTCCGTCCTGACCGCCCGCGGCCCCGCCGCGGCGCGGCTGCCGCACTCGCCCGGCGAGTCCGTCGCCCGCCTGCGGGACGACGTGGCCGACGCGGTCGACTTCACCGACGAGAGCGTCAGCCTGGCCGGGACGACGCTCTTCGCCGTCGCGGCGCTGGCGATCATGGCGTCCGTCGATCCCGTCATCACGGTGGCGCTGGTGCTGCCGATGGTCGCGATCGGCGTGCTGAGCAGGCTCCTGCGGCAGACCATCGGGCGGCTGCACCAGCGGGCCAGGACGCTCGGGGCGGCCGTCACGGCGTACGTGGGCGAGATCTTCGGCGGCGTGCTCGCGATCAAGACCGCGGGAGCCGAGGAGGCGGCGCTGGAGCGGCTGCGCGAGCACAACCGGCGGCGGCGCGCGGCCGCCGTCAAGGACCGCCTGGCCACCGACCTGCTGGACGCCACGACGGGCGCGACCGTCGAGCTCAGCATCGGGCTCGTCCTGCTCCTGGCCGCCCCGGCGATGCGCGGCGGCGAGTTCACGGTGGGGGACCTCGCGCTGTTCACCAGCTATGTCGGCTGGCTCACGGCTCTGCCCCGGTCGATCGGTACCGTTCTCTACCGCCTGCCGCAGGCGGCGGTCGCCACCGACCGGCTCACCCGGCTGATGGCGCCGCACGAGAGCGCCGGCGACCTGTCGCGCGGCGCCGACGTCTGGC
>NZ_JBSFTC010000672.1:0-2207 GCF_053590415.1 Nonomuraea sp. NPDC003201 | reverse complement strand
GCAGGCGGAGCGGAACAGGGCATCCGTCACGCGGGTGCCCGCCGCGCGGGCGGCGGCTCTCGCCTCCTGCTCGACGCCGCCGTCGAACTCGTCGGCCGTCGCGCCGAGCAGCACGGGCACGTCGTGCCCGTGGACGGCGAGCCCGTCGGCGATGGGCACCGGCAGGAGGTCGTCGCCGACGCACGGCCCGAGCACGAGCCCGCCGCCGCCTTCGTCCCGCAGGTCGATGACCGCCTGCTGGATCTGCTCCACGGTACGGCTGCCGAATCCGGTGCGCGTCGGCGGCACGCCGAGCCTGCGCCCGAGCCGTTCGAGGAGGTCGCGGGCGGCGTCCGCGCCTCCGCCGAAGAGGCCGCCGGACAGGCTGACCGCGCGGTGGAAGCGGCCGCTGCCCGCGGGTGAGGAGAGCAGCGCGAGCACCGCCGCGCCTCCGGCCGACTGGCCGGCGATGGTGACCCGGTCCGGATCGCCGCCGAAAGCGGCGATGTTCTCCCGCACCCAGTCCAGGGCGAGCAGCAGGTCGAGCAGCGCGAGGTTCGGCCGGACGCCGTCCAGCGGGGCGAATCCGTCGACGCCCAGCCGGTAACCGACGGTGACGCAGACGACGCCGTCGCGGGCGAAGGCGCGGCCGTCGTACCACGGGCTGGCCGGGCTCCCGGCCAGGAAACCGCCGCCGTGGATCCACACCATGACGGGAAGGGGCCCGCGGTCGTCGTCTGCGGCCGGGGTGACGACGCCGAGGTTCAGCACGTCGTCGCCCGGGATCGACGGCTCCGGGATGGTCGTCGTGGCGAACAGCGGCACGCGCTGCGAGGTGGCGCCGTGCCGGGACGCGTCGAACGGCTCCGGGAACCGGCCACGTGGGACCGGCGGGGCGAACCGCCGCACCCCGGTGGGTGCTTCGGCGTAGGGGATGCCGAGGAAACGCCTTACCTGACCGGCGCGACGGCCGATGATCGTGCCCGCGGGGGCATGAACGGTGACCGGCTCGCCGGGCGCGTCGTAGGAGTCCATCCGATCATCCAACACGGCTCACCGCATCCCCGTTCCGGCGACGCCCTGAACGAAGTAGCGCTGCAGGAACAGGAAGAGCACCAGCACGGGCAGCATCACGACGATCGCACCCGCGAGGAGCAGCCCGTAGTCGGTGACGTGCGACGCGGCCTGGCTGGTGGCGGCGAGGCCGACCGGGAGCGTGTAGCTGGACATGCAGCACCAGCGCGCCGTACAGCAGGGGCCGGGTGACGGACCGGCGGCGCACGGCGACCCGGGCGCTGATCATTTCGGTGTCCCGCACCGTGGCGATGGTGCTCATGCGCGGGGCCTCAGCAGCCGGAACTGGACGATGCTCACAGCATCACGAGGACGAGCATCACGAAGGACGCGGCCGAGGACGTCCCGAGCGCACCCTCAGCTGCCGCCACCGGCCGGCCCCGTCGAGTACACGTGTCGGCCACAGCCGGCGTCGGGGCCGCCGCCCGCCCGTTCGGGCCGTGGCGGCGGATCTTCGGCCGTGACCCCACCCTCGCGTCCTGCCGCCAGAGCGACTTTTTCGGACCTCAACCCCGACGGACGGTCACGTGATCACCCGCTTCGGACGTTCTGGGGCGGCGGCGGGGGAAGGTGGCGATCGCGGCCAGGTTCGCCACGGCGACGGCTATGGCGCCGGTCAGCAGCAGCCCCCGCGCGCCGGCCAGCCCCGCCAGCGGCGCCGCCATGGCCAGCCCGAACGGCCTGGTCGCGAACGAGATGAGCTGGTCGAACGACCGTACTCGGCCCAGCGCCGCTTCTGGGATCTCGTCGGCGATCACGGTCTCCCACAGCGGGCTGAGCACGCCGAGCCCGAACATCGCCACGAAGTACGCCCCCGCGATCACCCACGCGCTCGCCGGCAGCGCCAGGGCCGCCATCGGCAGCACGTACAGTGCCGCACCCACCTGCACGGCCACGAGCGGCCGCCGGATGGGCAGCCTCGGCGCCGCGAACACCCCCGCGACCAGCCCCACCGTGCCGCATTGCACGATCAGCACCCAGCTGGCCTCACCGCCCAGCTCCTTGACCGCCGCCAGCGGGCCGAGCGTGAGGAACAGCCCGGCCATGAAGTGCCACACCCAACACCCCCGACTACAACTACGACCAGCTCTCCGGGGTGTCGTACGACATCGACATCTCCAAGCCGGTGGGCCAGCGGATCGCCAACCTGTCCT
>NZ_JBSFTC010000671.1:0-2237 GCF_053590415.1 Nonomuraea sp. NPDC003201 | reverse complement strand
CCATCAATACACTCTTTCTCTCCCCGACGCTCTTCCGATCTGGTGGACGCGACGGGTCCCGTACGGATCTGCGGAACGGAGCTGGAGGTCACCGGGTCGCTCACCGGCCCGGTCCGCTTCACCTGCGGCCCCGGCCGGATGCGGCTCGGCGACTGGGAGGAACGCGGCCTGTCCGGCTACAGCGGCGGCGTCCGCTACCGCACCACGATCACCGCCGCCGCCGGGCCCGGCGTACTCGACCTCGGCAGGGTGCGCGGCACGGCCGAGGTCACCGTGAACGGCCGGCCCTGCGGGATCCGGGTGTGCTCCCCCTACACCTTCGACGTCCGGCTGGACGAGGGAGAGAACACGATCGAGATCCTCGTCCTCGGCACCCTCGGCCCGTTCATGGACGAGGTCAGCCCCACCCACTTCGTCTTCCCCGGCCAGCGCAGCACCGGCCTGTTCGGCCCCGTCCGCCTGCGCACGGACTGACAGCCTTCTGACAGCCTTTTGCCAGGACGGCCGGGGACCGTGAGGTCATGGACATCCGACTCGGAGTGGTACGAGGCCTCCAGTACGGCCTCGTCGAAAAGCCCGACACGTTCGCCCCGCAGGCCAGGGAGCTGGGGGCGGGGCTGGTGCGCGTGTTCTTCTACTGGTCGCAGCTCGAACCCGAGCCCGGCCGCCACGACTGGTCGGCGGTGGACGCCGTGCTCGGCCAGTTCGACGACGACACGGAGCTCTGGTTCACGCTCGGCGCGTCCTCGCCGTGGGGCTCCACCCGCTCCACCGACCTGCTGCCCGCCTCGCCGCCGCTCGACCCGGCCGCCTACGCGGCCACGCTGCGCGCCCTCGTGACGCACTGCCGGGGCCGCGTGCGCTACTGGCAGTGCGAGAACGAGCCCTGCATCCCCCTGTTCTGGGCCGGCACGGCCGCCGACTACGTGGCCCACCTCGCCACCTTCCACCAGGCGGTCAAGAGCGCCGACCCGGACGCCGCCGTGGTGCTGGGCGGCTGCCCGCCCGGCGTCTTCTCCGCCTCGGACGAGCCCGACGCCGAACGGGACTTCTTCCTCCAGGTCATCGAGGAGGGCCGGGACGCCTACGACGTCTTGGACGTCCACCTGTACGGGGACCCGTACCTGATCCCCCGCGCGATCGAGGACGCGCGCGCGGTCGTGGGGGACAAGCCGATCGTGGCCGGCGAGTACAACGGGCCGGTGCCGACGCAGTACCCCGAGGTGTTCGAGCACCTGGCGGAGGTGATCGAGGCAGGGGGCATGCAGCCGTGGTACCGCCTGACCGTCGAGGACCTCCACGAGGAGCGGCTGACCACCGAACCGGTGCGCGCCGCCATGAAACGGCTCTACGACCGGATGGCGGAGCTGCCGCCCACGCTCCAGATGTTCATGACCGGCTGCCCGCCGGAGCTCGAGGCCGAGCGGCACCGGATCAACGCCGACGACATCGTCATCAGGAACCTGCTGGCCCTGTCGTCCGGCCTCCGGCTGACCGTCTGCTGGCAACTCGGCCCCGACATGCCCGCGCCGGCCGATCCGTACAACCTCCTCCAGCTGATGTTCTCCAAGTTCCAGCTCATGGCCTTCGAGGGCGGCGCCATGTCCGTGCGGCATCCCAGTGCGGACGCGTTCGCCGAGCTGTCGTCGCGGCTCGCGGGCGCGACGGACGTGCGCCGCGTGGAGGTGCCGGGGCGCCCGGACGCCCACGTCTTCGAGCTGGTCGGCACGGGGGTGGAGGTGGCCTGGCTGCGCCCCTCGTCCCCCGAGCCGCCGACTCTGGTCTGGAACGGCACGGTTCTGGACGCTCGGCCTCAGTTCACGTACGCCCACAGGTCGTAGGTGGGATATTGCGGGTTCTGCGGCTGGGTGGTGCTGCACCACCAGGTGCTCCACCGGCCGTTCTGCTGGCCGGACTGGCCGAAGGAGATGCAGATGTCGTAGGGCAGGCTGGAGTAGACCTTCTGCAGGGTCAGGTCGGCGTGCGCGGGTGCGGCCACGGCCACGGCGGGCACCAGGGCGGCGGCCGCGAGCAGCGACAGGGCGGCGAGTCGGTGACGCACCAGGTCTCCCATCTCGAAGGGGGCGGATCACCGTAAATTGCACGACGCGGTGATCCGCCGCCGCAACGGCGCCGCTCCCGCCCCCTTGGCGACCAGCGCGAACGCCCGTCGCGGCGTGAAATTTTCAGCGGGCGTCCGGTGACGCCGATCGCCGGCGGCGCTCAGAACTCCACGC
>NZ_JBSFTC010000670.1:0-2250 GCF_053590415.1 Nonomuraea sp. NPDC003201 | reverse complement strand
GCGAAGGCGAACGCGGCCAGGACGGCGGAGGCGACCACGGAGGCGCCGGCCGCCTGCCACATCGCGATCGCCAGCCGGGGCGCCCGGTCGGCCCAGCGCGCGGTCCGCATCAGCCGCGGCAGCCAGATCGCGGCGACCACCGTGTAGAGCGCCAGGACGGCGGCTGCGATCACGCCTGCCCGCCCTTGGGCGGGAACACCTGCAGGGCCGCCTCCAGGGCGGTCGCCTCCTCGGGGGTGAGCCGTTCGAGGAAGTGGACCAGCGTGGCGGCCTGGTTGCCGCTGCCGGCCAGCGCGGCCCGCATCAGGTCGGCCGTGTAGGCCTCCTTGGAGGCGACCGGCTCGTAGATGTAGGCGCGGCGGACGGGCTCGCGCTTGAGCAGGCCCTTGGTGTGCAGCTTGTCCATCACGGTCATGACCGTCGTGTAGGCGATGGTGCGCTCCTGCCGCAGTTCTTCCAGCACGTCCCGGACGGAGGCAGGCTGCCGCCGGGCCCACATCCGCTCCATGATGGTGGATTCGAGCTCTCCTAGGCCGCGCGTCATGACGCGAATGCTATCCGCGGTCGTAGTTCCGGAACAGCGCTCATACGGAGGAGGGGTATAGTCGGCCCGGTAAGCCGTACATGAATGTACGAGTTAGAGGGGTTTTCGGATGCCATCCATACAGGTGCGGTTGTCGGTGAACGGCCGCCGGCACGAGCTGGAGCTCGACACCCGCGTCAGCCTGCTCGACTGTCTGCGCGAACACCTCGCCCTGACCGGGACGAAGAAGGGATGCGACCAGGGCGCCTGCGGCGCCTGCACGGTGCTGGTGGACGGCGAGCGGGTCAACTCCTGCCTCGTGCTCGCCGCCCAGTGCCAGGACGCGGAGATCACGACCATCGAGGGGCTCGGCGAGCCGGGGCGGGCGCTGCGGGAGGCGTTCGTGCGTCACGACGGCCTGCAGTGCGGCTACTGCACGCCGGGGCAGATCTGCTCGGCGGTGGCCATGCTCGGCGAGTACGACGCGGGGGTGCCGAGCGCCGTCGGGGCGGCGAGCCTGACGGACGCCGAGATCAGGGAGCGGCTGGCCGGGAACCTGTGCCGGTGCGGTGCGTACAACGGGATCCTCGCGGCCGTGAGAGAGGTCGCCCGATGAACCCGTTCTCCTACGTCACCGCCACCGACCCGGCGGAGGCCCGCGCTTTCGCCGCAGAGGGGGCGAAATACCTGGCGGGCGGCACCAACCTCGTCGACCTGATGCGCGAGGGCATCGAGACGCCGGAACGGCTGGTGGACATCGGCCGGCTGCCGCTGGCCGGGATCGAGGACCTGCCCGGCGGCGGGCTGCGGATCGGCGCCCTGGCCCGCAACACGCGCGTGGCCGCCGATCCCCGGGTCCGCGACCGCTACCCGCTGCTGTCCGAGGCCATCGTGAACGGCGCCTCGCCCCAGCTGCGCAACCGGGCGACGGTGGGCGGCAACCTCCTGCAGCGCACCCGCTGCGGCTACTTCTACGACCGCCACTCGGCCTGCGGCAAGCGGGAGCCGGGTGCCGGCTGCGACGCCCTCGACGGGTTCAACCGCATGCACGCCGTCCTCGGCGCGGGGGAGAGCTGCATCGCCGTGCATCCGTCGGACATGTGCGTGGCCCTGGCCGCCCTCGACGCCGTGGTCAACATCGCCGGCCGCGACCCCGTGCCGCTGGTGGACTTCCACCTCCTCCCCGGGGACACCCCGCACGTGGAGACGGTGCTCCGGCCGGGGGAGCTGGTCACGTCGATCGACCTGCCACCCGGCCCTCCCGGCCACTCGGTCTATCTGAAGGTCCGCGATCGGGCCAGTTACGCCTTCGCGCTGGTGAGCGTGGCCGTGTTCACCCATCTGGAGGACGGGCGGGCGAGCCGGGTGCGCATCGCGCTGGGCGGGGTCGCCCCCAAGCCGTGGCGCGCGTACGAGGCCGAACGGCTCCTCACCGGCACCTCGCTCGACGACCACCTCATCGACCAGGCCGCCGAGCGGGCACTGGCGGACGCGCGGCCGCGCGAGCACAACGCGTTCAAGCCCGAGCTGGCCAGGCGGCTGATCCGCCGAGCCCTGAAGGGAGCCCACTCATGACCCTCGCATCGCGCGGCTTCACCCTCGCCGGCAAGGTGATGGCCGGACTGGCCAGGCTCCTCCCTGACGGCAAGCCCGACCCCCTGGCCCACCAGCGCGCCGAACTGGGCCGCCCCGCCGACCGGCTGGACGGCCCCGCCAAGGCCGCGGGG
>NZ_JBSFTC010000669.1:0-2264 GCF_053590415.1 Nonomuraea sp. NPDC003201 | reverse complement strand
GTGGCGATGAGCTGCCGCTACCCGGGCGGGGTGAACTCGCCGGAGGACCTGTGGGACATGCTCGTCCAAGGCCGTTCGGGCATCTCCTCCTTCCCGGAGGACCGGGGCTGGGATCTGGAGGCGTTGTATGACCCGGACCCGGACCATGTGGGGACCACGTATCTGCGTGAGGGCGGGTTCCTGAAGGACGCCGCCGGGTTCGACGCCGCGTTTTTCGGGATCAGCCCGCGTGAGGCGATCGCGATCGATCCGCAGCAACGACTGCTGCTGGAGACCTCGTGGGAAGTCATGGAACGGGCCGGGATCGACCCGGACACGCTCCGCGGCACCCCGACCGGCGTCTTCATCGGCGGAACACACACCGGATACGGCGCGGATTCACCATCAGCCGACGTCGAAGGCTACTTGGTCACGGGCACATCCAGTTCGGTGATGTCAGGACGGGTGTCCTACAACTTCGGGCTCGAAGGTCCGGCGCTGACGGTGGACACCGCCTGCTCCTCCTCCCTCGTCGCCATCCACCTGGCCTGCGAGTCCCTGCGCCGAGGCGAAAGCACTCTGGCACTCGCAGGCGGCGTGACCGTGCTCCCCAACCCCGAACTGCTCATCCAGTTCAGCCGTCAGCGTGGTCTGGCGAGAGACGGCCGATGCAAGGCGTTCTCGGACGAGGCCGATGGCACCGTCTTCTCCGAAGGCGTGGGCATCCTGCTGCTGGAGCGGTTGTCGGAGGCGCAGGCCAACGGCCACCGGGTCCTGGGCGTGATCCGCGGATCGGCCGTCAACCAGGACGGCGCCAGCAACGGCCTGTCGGCCCCCAACGGTCCCTCCCAGGAGCGGGTGATCCGCCAGGCGCTGGCCAACGCCGGCCTGGCTCCGGGCGACATTGACGCGGTCGAGGCCCACGGCACCGGCACCAAACTCGGCGACCCCATCGAGGCCCAGGCCCTCCTCGAGGTGTACGGAGCCCGTCCCGAAGAACACCCCTTGTGGCTGGGCACCGTGAAGTCCAACCTCGGCCACACCCAATGCGCCTCCGGGGTGGCGGGTGTGATCAAAATGGTCATGGCCGCCCGCGAAGCCCTCCTCCCCCAAACCCTGCACATCACCACCCCCACCACCCACGTCGACTGGGAACAAGGCCAGATCCGCCTCCTCCAACACCCCCAAACCTGGCCCGCACACACCGACAAACCACGCCGCGCCGCCATCTCCTCCTTCGGCATCAGCGGCACCAACGCCCACCTCATCCTCGAACAAGCCCCCCACCCCACCCCCACAGGCACAGGCCCCAACACGGGCACCAGCACAAGCACCGCCGCAGGGGCTCAGGCAAGCACTGGTTCGGACGCTAACGCGGGCAATGGCATAGGCGCAGGTACTGGCATTAACGCCGACGCTGACAAGGACACCAGCACGGGCATCGAAGCTCCGCAGCCCCTACCGCTGGTCCCGGTGGCCCTATCCGCCCGTGACCAGACCAGCCTGGCTGCTCAGGCCGCCCGCCTGGCCGGCCACCTCACCACCCACCCCGACCTCCCCCTGCACGACATCGCCCTGTCCACCGCCACCACACGCGCCCATCTCGAGCACCGCGCCGTCATCCTGGCCCGCAACGCCGACGACCTCCACCACGCCCTCAACCACCTCGCCGGCACAAACACCGACGACAGCCTGGGCCTCGGCGCAGGTGACGGCACAGGCAACAGCGCCGCCAAGAGCAACGGCAGCGGTGACGCGGGCAACGGCAGCGACGGTGGCGACAGCTCAGGCGCTGACGCGGCCGGCGGCACCGGCACTCATGGCGGCACCGGCAATGGCACCGTCTACGGCACTGGTGGTGGCATCGACATCGCCGAGGGCGCGGGAAGCGACACCGGCACAAGCAACGGCAACGGCAACGGCAACGGCACTCACAGCGGCACCGGCGGCACCGAGAACGCCGCAAGCGACACGAGCACGAGCAACGGCAACGGCGGCGGTGGCAGTGGCGGTGGCACGGGTGCCGGCGCGGCCGGTGCCAGCGGCATCAGTATGAGCAACGGCAACGGCGCAGACGCCGCAAGCGGAGCCGCAACCGCAACCACCAACGGAGCCGAAGCCGAGACCGCCAACGGAGCCGACATCCCCATCCCCACCCGCTCGAACACCCGCAACGGCATCGGCGCAGGGGTGAATGTGATCGTCGGGCGTGCCCGACCCGGCAAAACCGCGTTCCTCTACTCCGGACAAGGCGCCCAACACCCCGGCATGGGCCGCCAACTCTA
>NZ_JBSFTC010000668.1:0-2273 GCF_053590415.1 Nonomuraea sp. NPDC003201 | reverse complement strand
GGCGAGCCGGCTGCCTCGTCATCGCCGGGTCCGGCTCGCCGCGGCGAGCATCCGCGCCAGCTCCGACCCCGGCATCGGCGCGCGGTCGCGGAGCGCGCCGATGACCGCCGTGCCGCTCGGCAGCCGAGCCGCCAGGTGCCCGAACAGCTGCAGCGAGGCGACGTCGGCCCACTGGAGGTCATCGACGACAAGCATCATCGGCCGCAGCGCCGATACCTGGCCGACGAGGGCGATAGCCTGCTCGATCAGACGGAACCGGGCTCCGCTGTCCGGCGGCGGCTCCACGAGCCGGCCGAGCTCGCCTGACTCCCACTCCTCCCGCGCCGCGGCGGGCAGTTCCTCAAGGAGCGCGCCGACAGCCTGCACCCACAGCCACATCGACGGCGCGCCGTCTCCCTCGAGACAGCGCCCCCACACGACCAACGCGCCGCGCCGATCCGCCTCGGCGCTGATCTCCTCCAGCAGGCGGGTCTTGCCCACTCCCGGCTCACCCTCGACGAGGACGAGCGCCGTGCCTCCGGCACGTGCCGATTCCACCGCCTGCCGCAGCACCGCGAACTCCACGACCCGGCCGACCAGACCGCCGGTGGGCGGCTCCCCGAGAGTAGGGACCGGCCGCCGCTCGGTGAGCGTCTCCTCGGCGCGGCCGGCGAGCGTGGGCTGATCCTTCGGCGCGGTAGCCGGCAGTGTGATGCTCGCCGTCCTCGCGTGCGCGTCGTACCCACCGGCCGAGGTCAGGGGCTGACGCAGTACCCGCTGGTACGCCTCCAGCAGCGCCGGACCGGGACCGATGCCGAGCTCTTCGGCGAGCCGGGCGCGAACCGTCCGGAAGACCTTCAGCGCCTCTGCCTGGTGACCGGCGGCGCCCAGGACGGCGACGAGCCCGGCTTGCACGGTTTCGTGCAACGGAGCCATCCCGGCGGCCAGGTACAAGGGCTGGAGCACACGCGCGGGCCGGCCCCGCGACACAGCGAGCTCGGCCGCCGCCGCGCACGCGTCGAAGAACTCACCGTCCAGTGCCGCGAAGATCGACATCGCGGTCGATCCGTGGAAGAGCCCGTCACCCGCGGGGCCGTGCCAGCGTCCCAGCGCCCGTACGTAGGAGTCGAGCGCCGCATCGGGGCGCTGCTCCGCGAGACCGGCCCTGGCCGCCTCGACGAGCTCCCGGAAGGCGAGGAGGTCCAGCATTTCGGCGCCGCCCGCGAACAGGTAACCGTTGGCGCGGCGCTGCAGGTACGTGCCGTTCGTGCGAGCCGGCAACGCCGGTTCGAGTAACCGCCGGAGCGAGCCCACGTACTTCTGGAGAATGTTGACGGCCGAGGCCGGGACGTCATCGCCCCAGATCAGATCGATCAACTCACTCGTGCTGATCGGCTTGCCCGCGCGTGCGAGGAGCAGTGCGAGCAGGTAGGCCTGCTGCCGAGGCCCGGTGACCAGCTCGACGCCGTCCCGCCACAGCCGCAACGGACCGAGAATCTGCAACCGCAGGTTTCCGCCGGAGGCGGACGACCGTCCTTCGCCATCGGCGTCAGGAGGCGACGACGTGGCCATGCCTGTTCCCACCCCCGAACTGTCGATCAGATTGCCGACCGCGATCAACGGCCGACCTCCATCGGGTGGCGGGCCAGCCATTCCAGGGCGTAGTCCGCGACCTGCCGCCACCCGCTGTCCACGACGAGCGAGTGCCCTCGCCCGGGGAACTGCTTGAGGTCGGTGATGGCGGGTGAGTCGCCATACAGTTTGTACGCCGCACGCGTGACCACGTCCGGCACCGTGTGATCCTCCTGTCCGGAGATGAGCAGCAGCGGCCCTCGGGCGGCGTTGCCGGTCTCGACCGCGGCCGGCGACGTGCGGGTGAAGTTCGCCAGCGCGGCCTCGAAGAGCGGGCGGCCCGGTGAGGGGATGGTCCACCTGCCGAACAGTTCGTCGGACTCGTTCCGGCTGATCGCGTTCCCGAAGCCGTAGCGGAACTGGGCCGCGGTCAGCGACACCGAGCGGCGCCGGTTGGCCGGGTTGCCGAGCACCGGGAAGGCAGAGCGTAGCTGGGCGAACGGCAGTGGCTTGACCCCCTTGACCGGCGCCGGGTCGATGGCCACGGCGGCGCGCCCGAGGCCGCGACCGAGCAGCTTCTGCGCGAACAGACCGCCGAACGAGTGGCCGACGAGCACCGGCGCCTCCGGCAGGTCACGGATGACGGCCGCGTAGTGGCCGGTGACGTCGTCGATGCCGAGCCCGGCGACGGCGAGCGGGTCGCGGCGGGCCGCCGCGACGGT
>NZ_JBSFTC010000667.1:0-2285 GCF_053590415.1 Nonomuraea sp. NPDC003201 | reverse complement strand
GGCGCCGTCGCCTGGGCCGCCACGCGCACCCACGCCCGCGTGGGCGCGCCGGTCGAGCCACGTGCGGGCAGGCTGCCGGTGGTGCTGTTCAGTTCGGGGGACGGCGGGCCGCGAACGCTGGGCACCGCCCTGGTCGAGGACCTGGCCTCGCGCGGCTACCTGGTCGTCACCGTCGACCACACCTACGAGGCCGACCAGGTGGAGTTTTCCGGCCGACGCCTGGTACGCGCCCTGCCGCTGCCCGCGAAGCTGACGCCGAAGGTCATCGCCAAGCTGCTGGCCGACCACGCGCGGGCGCGCCTGGCGGACATGCGGTATGTCCTGGACCAGGTCACCGCCCTGGCCCACAGCCGCCCGATCGGCGGCGAGTTGCCCAAGGGGATGCTCGGCGCGCCCGACGCCTCACGAGTGGGGGCGTTGGGACAGTCGCTGGGCGGGTCGGTCGCCGCGCAGCTGACCCGCGACGACGCCCGCGTGGACGCGGCCGTCAACCTCGACGGCTCCTATGTCGGCCCGGTGGCCACGCGCGGTGTGACCAAGCCGTTCCTGCAGCTGGCGGCCGAAACCCACACGCGTGCCGGCGAGCCGAGCTGGAAGTCGTTCTGGCGGGCCTCGACCGGGTGGAAGCGGGAGCTGCGCTTCAAGGGTGCGGCCCACGGCTCGTTCACCGACCTGCAGCCGTTGCTGCCCCAGATCGCGGCCAAGCTCCCCAAGGTGCCGCTCGCGGACTACGTGGGTACGATCGATCCCGGCCGTTCTGTGGCGGCCCAGCGCGCCTACGTCGGGGCCTTCTTCGACCTGCACCTGCGGGGCAAGCCGACCCGCCTGTTCGAGAGCCCCGACACTCGCTTCCCCGAGGTCTCCCTCATCCCCTGACCCCGTGAGTCCCCGGGGCTCCCCGGTCAGGCGGCTCGCAGCCGGCACCGGGGTGCTCGCGTTGATGCGAAATGGCCGGTAGATGCCCTCCTGCTGCCCTGTCCCCGGATCATGCGCACGCGAAAGCATGAAGCGCGTAAGCCAAGCTGAAGGCGCAAAGGAGACGCCATGGGTAACGTCCTCCGGGCCCTGGCTGCCGCGGCAGCCGGCGCGATAGTCCTCGCCGGTATCGCCGCCCCGGCGCACGCCGAAGTATGGAATTGCATCGCTTCCGTCAACACGACGACGAACGTGGCGGGCGCACTGTGCGCGTCCGGCTTCGGCAGCTACCGGGTTGCCGCGAAGTGCAACTCGGCTCACTACCCCTACACGAGAACGATCGTCGGCCCGTGGGTGACCAAGGTCTCCGGCCAGCAAGGGACGTGGTCCACCGCTTCCGGCGACGCCCAAGGCTGCCACGTCGTCGAGGCCTGGACGCAGGTCCGCTGAAAGCCGATGCGACGCGACCGCCATACGGACGGTTCGAGCCGGACATGGGTGCCCTCGGGCCGGAAGCAGGGTTGCGCCGACGGGGGTTGATGGGGCTGTCGAGGTGGGAAATCGCCGCGGTCTGCGCGGGTGCGGAACCGCCGCGGTCTGCGCGGGTGCGGAACCGCCGCGTGACGAGGGGGTATGGGAGCGGCTGGCCGGGACTGACGTCGAACCGTGGCCGGCCGAGCGGCTGCTGATCTTCCTTCCGATGGCGTACACGCGGCGGTTGCCACCGGACGTCTCGTACCCGAACGGGCTGGTGACGCCCAGCGGGCGGGCGAGCCTCTCGACCGAGCCCGTGTTCGTAGCGACTTCCGGGCGCGCGTAGCGAGCGGGTTAGCTTCTCAGCCGGGCCGCTGTTCGTGGCGGTGTCGGGCCGCGCGCAGCGGGCGGGTGAGTCTCTCGACCGAGCCGCTGTCCGAGGCGGCGCCGGGCCGCGCGCAGTGTGTCGGCCGTGACGGGGGTTGGGCGGATCGCGGTGCGCAGCAGCGAGTTCTACCATCAACAACGCGCTGTACGCCGGGTCGCAGCCGTCGGATGCTGTGGCGGGCATGTGGTGACTGCACCGCCGCCGCACCTCGCACGCGGCTGGCCTTCTGCGCGGCAGCTGGCAGGATGTCGCGCGCCGACAGCTTCACCCGCGTCCCCGGCACGGTCCTGGGAGGGACGGCGACCGGACGGCCACCGTCGCCTCGTGGCGTCGGCACCGTGCCGTTCCCCGCCATGGCCGCGGTCACCGCGGTCGGCGCAATCGGCGCGGTCGGCGCCCCAGCCAGGCCAGGCCGAGGACCTACCCGGGCGTGACCGCCCTGCACCGGCGCGGCACCGGCCGCGGCCTCGGCATGGCACGGGACAGCTCGGCGGGGTCCGCACAGGGG
>NZ_JBSFTC010000666.1:0-2307 GCF_053590415.1 Nonomuraea sp. NPDC003201 | reverse complement strand
CGTCGATGCAGTACTTGTCGTCCTCGACCATCCGCTGCAACCCCCGCACCTGACCCTCGATCCGGCGCAGCCGCCGCAGCTGGTCCTGCTTGCTGCCGCTGTATCCGACCATGTCTCCCCCTTCCGACTCCTTGAACGTACCATACCCCCCTACCGTATTCAAAACATGAGCTTGTCCGGGGTGATGGGCAGGGATCGGACGCGTTTGCCGGTCGCGTGGTGGACGGCGTTGGCGACGGCGGCCGCCACGCCCACGATGCCGAGCTCGCCGATGCCCTTGGCGCCCAGCGGGGTCTGCGGGTCCGGCCGGTCGACGAAGCGGATGTCGATGTCGGGCACGTCGGCGTGCGTCGGCACGTGATAGTCGGCCAGGCTGTGGTTGACGATCAGGCCCGTGCGCTCGTCGAGCAGCGCCTCCTCGGTCAGCGCCATGCCGATGCCCATGATGATCCCGCCGCGCATCTGGCCGGCGGCCTGCTTGGGGTTGACGATCCGGCCGCCGTCGAACGCCCCGGCCCAGCGCGTGACGCGCGTCTCGCCGGTGTCCTCGTCCACCCGCACCTCGCAGAAGTGCGCGCCGTAGGAGTAGGTGCCGCGCTTGATCGTCTGGTACGGCAGCGCCGACCTGCCCTCCACCTCCACCCCGTCCAGCCCGGCCCTGGCCAGGATGCGCTCGTAGGTCTCGCCTCCCCGGGGGCCGAACAGGCCGCCGTCGCGGGTCTCCGCCTCGCCGGGCGACAGTCCGGCCAGCGGCGAACCGGTGCCGCGCGCCAGTTTCAGCAGCTCGCGGACGAGCTTGTCGCGGGCCGACCAGATGGCCGAGGCGAGCGTCGTGGTGGCGGCCGAGGCGCCGGGGATGCGGGTCCTGGCCACGTCGGAGTCGCCCTGTTCGAAGCGGACCCGGTCGAGGGGCAGGCCGAGCCGGTCGGCGGTGGCCTGGCTCTGCGCGGTCGAGGTGCCGGCGCCCAGTTCGTTGGTGCTGCTGCGGACGGTGACCGTGCCGTCGGCCGACAGGCGGAGCTTGACCCCGGCGATGAGCACGGCGTCGGGGTTGATCGCGGCGGCCATGCCGTACCCGATGAGCCAGCGGCCGTCGCGGGTCGCGCGGGGCACGGGCGGGCGCCGCGACCAGCCGAACGCGTCCGCGCCGAGCTGGTACGCCTCGCGCAGGTGGCGGCTGGTGAACCGGTTGCCCGCGACCGGGTCGCGGTCCGGCTCGTTGCGCAGGCGCAGTTCGAGCGGGTCCAGGCCGAGCCGCCAGGCCAGTTCGTCCATGGCCGACTCCAGGGCGAAGGAGCCCGGCGCGACGCCGGGGCCGCGGAAGAAGGCGTTCTGGATGCGGTCCAGGCGTACCACCTGCTGGGCGCTGTGCAGGTTGGGGCAGGCGTACAGATGCCGGGAGGCGATGACCGCGGCCTCGGCGAACTCGTCGGCGCTGCACGACGACACGGCGTGGTGCTCCAGCGCGGCGAGCCGCCCGGAGGCGTCGGCGCCGAGCGAGACGCGGCTGCGGGTCGGGGCGCGCCCGCCGGTCATGGCGAACAGGTCGGCGCGCGACAGGACGAGCTTGACCGGCCGGCCGCAGAGCCTGGCCGCGGCCACGGCGAGCCAGACGTGCGGCCAGGCGACGGTCTTGCCGCCGAAGCCGCCGCCGATGAACGGCGCGAGCACGCGGACGTTCTCCTCGGCCAGCGAGAACTTCCTGGCCAGCATCTCCTTGACCCCGTAGGGGTATTGCGAGGTGTCGTGGACGGTGAGCCGGTCGCCCTCCCAGTGGGCCACGGTGGCGTGCGGCTCCATCGCGTTGTGGTATTCGAGCGGCGTGGCGTACTCGGCCTCGACGGTGACCGCCGCCGGGGCGGTGCGGGGGTCGCCGATCCTGGTCACCGGCTCCTCCAGTACGGCGTGCGCGGGCGTGAAGGGCCGCTGCCCGGTCATCGACAGCGCGGCGGGCCACCGTTGGTAGTCGGCGTGGATCAGGGAGGCCGCGTGCCTGGCCTGCTCCGGGGACTCGGCGACGACCACCGCGATGGGCTGGCCGTACCAGAAGATCTCGTCGGTGTTGAGCACGGGCAGGCTGATCGCGGCGGCGCCCAGCGGGCCGCGGAGGGTGGCGTAGGCGGCGGTGCGCTTCATCGCGGGCGCGTTGTGGTGGGTCATCACGAGCAGCACGCCGGGCGCGGGAGGCACGTGGATGGCGGTGACGCGGCCCCTGGCGATGGTGCTGCCCACCACGGCGGCGTGGACGAGGCCGGGGAGCCGGTGCTCGGCCGTGTAGCGGACGGCGCCCGCGGCCTTGGCGGGGCC
>NZ_JBSFTC010000665.1:0-2308 GCF_053590415.1 Nonomuraea sp. NPDC003201 | reverse complement strand
CCCCCAGCTCCATCGCGATGTCGAGCGACGGCCCGGCACCCGGCCGGTCGCCGTCGAGCAGCGCGGCCATCGCGCGATAGCAGGCGGCCCAGGCCCGCACCTCGGGAGGGCAGGACAAATCCTCGACCGCCGTCAGCTCCCGCCGCGCCTCCTCCAGGTCACCGCTCCGGAGCAGCACCTCGACCTGCGACAGCCGGACGTACTCGACGCCCTCCCTCTGCCGCAACCGCTCCACGCAGTCCCAGCACGCGTCCATGTACGACCGGGCGCGGTCATGCTCGCCCGACCGCGCGTACGAGAGCGCGATCTTGGCCAGGATGGCGGCCTGGTCCTCCATGACACCCAGCTCACCGGCCAGGCGCAGCGCCCGCGACCTGGCCTCGATCCCGGCAGCGAGATCGCCCGCGCGGTCGTGGTGCTCGGCCAGCACGCGCAGCGCGGAGGACAGCCCCCACCGCTCGCCGAGGGCCTCCATCTCCCGTCGCGTCTCGTCGACGAGGGCGAACGCCCCGCCGACGTCCCCCTTGCTCTCGGCCGCCATGGACAGCGTCATCCGCGCGAACGCCCGTTCCCATCCGGTCAGGCCCGGCATCGACCGTTCGGCGGCCCGGGCGGCCGCCACCAGGTCTCCCAGCACCATCGGCGCGCAGAGCAGCAGCACGCCGACGGGCCCGCCCAGCCGGTCGCCGAGGTCCAGCGCCTCCTGGACCGTCTCCTGTGCCGCCGCCGGATCGCCGAGCTGCTGGTGGACGAGCCCCTGGAGCGCCAGCCGTACGGGCCGCAGCTCCTCCGGCACCTCGCCCGGCAGGTCGAGCACGCCACGCATCCAGTGCACGCTCTCGATCCGCATGCCCTGCAGGAACCAGAACCACCACATGGCCGCCGGCAGCCGCACGCCCAGCTCGGCGTCCCCCGCGTCGGCCGCGAACCGCAGCGCGGCCACGACGTTGTCGTGCTCGGCCCGCAGCCTGTCCAGCCACTGGAGCTGGCCGGCGCCGCGCAGCCCGGGGTCGGCCGCCCCGGCGAGCCGCAGGAAGTGGCGCGCGTGCCCGTCCCGCACGGCCCGGTCCTGCCCGGACTCCGCCAGCCGGGCCATCCCGTACGACCTGACCGTCTCCTGCATGCGGTAGCGCTCGCCGGACAGCTCGACCAGCGACTTGTCCACCAGCGCCGTGAGCGCGTCGAGCGGGTCGAGCCCGCTGACCGCCTCCAGCGCCTCCAGCGTGGCCCCGCCGGGGAAGACCGCCAGCACCATGGCCAGCTCCCGCTCCTCGCCGGACAGCGGGTCCCAGCTCCAGTCGACCACCGCCTGCAGGGTGCGGTGCCGGGGCAGGGCCGTCCGGCTGCCGCTGCTGAGCAGGCGGAAGCGGTCGTCGAGCTTGGCCGCGATCTGCTCCACGCTCAGCGCGCGCGTCCTGGCGGCGGCCAGCTCGATGGCCAGCGGCATGCCGTCGAGCCGCCGGCAGATCTCGACCACCGCCCGGGTGGTGGCCTCGTCGAGGGTGAAGCCGGGGCGGACCGCCACGGCCCGTTCGGCGAAGAGGCGGACCGCGGAGTAGCCGCGGGCGTCCTCGGTCGAGCCGGCGGGCCACTCCAGGGGCGGGATGGGGTAGAGGCTTTCGCCCGCGACGGCCAGCGGCTCCCGGCTGGTGGCCAGGACGCGCAGGTCGGGGCAGGCGCCCAGCAGCCGGTCCACCAGCTCGGCGACGGCCGACACGACATGCTCGCAGTTGTCGAGCACGAGCAGCGCCCCCTGCTGGGCGAAGACCTCCTCCAGCCGCTCGGCGGCGCCACCCTCCCCGGCCTCGAACCGGGCTCCGTCCCGGCCGCCGATCGCCGTGAGCACCGCGTTGGCGACGTCGTGGGGGTCGGTGACGGGCGCCAGCTCGGCCAGCCAGACGCCGTCCGGCGCCAGGTCGGCAGAGCGCTCGGCGACCTCGGCGGCGAGCCGGGTCTTGCCCGCACCCCCGGGGCCGACGACGGTGACGAGCCGGCCGGCCTCCAGCGCCTTGGCGAGCTGGGCCAGCTCCTGCTCGCGGCCGACGAAGCTGGTCACCTGGGCGCGCAGGTTCGTCCGGCGGGTGCGGCGGCGGTCCTGGCGCTGCGGGTCGTGCCGGAGGATCGACAGGTGCAGCTCGGCCAGCTCGGCGGACGGGTCGACGCCCAGCTCCTCCGACAGCGTCCCCCGGGTCCGCTCGTAGGCGTCGAGCGCGTCGGCCTGCCGGCCGGCCGCGTACAGGGCCCGCATGAGCAGGCCCTGCAGGCGCTCGCGCAGCGGGTGCGCGGCCGCCAGCGGGCCCAGCTCCGC
>NZ_JBSFTC010000664.1:0-2309 GCF_053590415.1 Nonomuraea sp. NPDC003201 | reverse complement strand
TGGCCCGCGACGGCGCGCGGGTGGCCGTGGTGTCCTCCGGCGACCCAGGCGTGTTCGCGATGGCCAGCGCCGTGCTGGAGGCCGCGGCCGGCTTCCCGGACGTGCCGGTGCGGATCGTCCCCGGGCTGACCGCCGCCCAGGCCGTGGCCAGCCGGGTCGGCGCGCCGCTGGGCCACGACTACTGCGTGCTGTCGCTGTCGGACCTGCTGAAGCCGTGGGAGGTGGTGGCCGGCCGGCTGAGCGCCGCCGCGAAGGCGGACCTGGTGCTGGCGATCTACAACCCGGCCTCGCGCAGCCGTACGTGGCAGGTCGCCGCCGCCCGTGACCTGCTGCTGGAGCACCGCGACGCCGCCACCCCGGTGGTGATCGGGCGCGACGTCGGCGGCGAGCGGGAGAGCGTCACCGTCACCACGCTCGGCGAGCTCGACCCCGCGCACGTGGACATGCGCTGCCTGCTGATCGTCGGCTCCTCGACGACCCGGGTCACCGAGCGCGGCGTCGTCTACACGCCGCGCCGCTATCCCTGAGCCCAGGCGGCCGCGTCCCCGGCGGTCTCCACCAGCCGGACGCCGGCGGGCAGTGGCGGCCGGTCCACCATGATCACCGGCAGTCCGAGCTCGCGGGCCGCGACCAGCTTGGCGGTGGTCATCGGCCCGCCGCTGTCCTTGGTGACCAGCACGTCCAGCCGGTGCTCGCGGATGAGGGCGCGTTCACCCTCGACCGTGTACGGCCCGCGGTCCAGCAGGACGTGCACGTGGTCCGGGACCGGCGGTTCGGGCGGATCGACGGACCTGGCCAGCAGCCACGCCCCGGCCAGACCGGCGAAGACCGGCAGGCTCCGCCGGCCGGTGGTCAGGAACACCCGCACCGGACCACCGCCCGGCCGTGCGGCGGCCTCGGACAGTCGTGCGGCGGCCGCGTGCAGGGAGGGCACGCGCTGCCACGTGTCGCCCGGTCCCTCCCGCCACCCTGGGCGGCGCAGGACCAGCAGCGGCACGCCCGTCCGCGCCGACGCCTCGGCCGCCGAGGCCGTCATCCGCGCCGCGAACGGGTGCGTGGCGTCCACCAGGGCGTCGATCCGCTCCGCCGCCAGCCAGGCGGCCAGACCGTCCGGCCCGCCGAACCCGCCCTCGCGCACCTCCCCGACCGGCCACCGCGGGTTGCTCACCCGCCCGGCCAGCGACGACACCACGTGAACGGACAGCCCGGCGGACAGCTCGGCGGCCAGCGCCCGCGCCTCGGCCGTGCCGCCCAGGATCAGGACCCGTCGCACGGCCGTTCCCGCTCCGCGCTGTAGAGGTGGCTGTCGGGGAACTGCGTGGCCGACAGCACCCGGCCGACGACGATCACCGCCGTACGCCGGATCCCGGCCGCCTGGACCTGCCCGGCGATGTCCGCCAGCGTGCCGCGCAGGATCACCTCGTCGGGCCTGCTGGCCCGCGCCACCACCGCCACCGGGCAGTCCGGCCCGTAGGAGGGCAGCAGCTCCTCCACCACCGCCTCGATCCGCTGCACGGCCAGGTGCAGCACGATCGTGGCGCCGCTCGCGCCCAGGGTCTTCAGGTCCTCCCCTTCGGGCATCGGCGTGGCCCGCGCCGAGGTGCGGGTCAGGATGACGGTCTGCCCGACGCCGGGCACGGTCAGCTCCCTGCCCAGCGCGGCCGCCGCCGCCGCGAACGCCGGCACGCCCGGGACCACCTCGTACGGCACGCCGAGCTCGTCCAGCCTGCGCATCTGCTCGGCCACCGCGCTGAACACCGACGGGTCGCCGGAGTGCAGCCGCGCCACGTCCAGGCCCGCGCGGTGGGCGGCCAGCAGCTCCACCACGATCTCGTCGAGGGTGAGGTTCGCGGTGTCGACGAGCCTGGTTCCCACGAGGCAGACGTCCAGGAGCTCGCGGGGCACGAGCGAACCCGCGTACAGGCAGACCGGCGACGACTGCAGCCGCCGCAGGCCGCGCAGCGTGATCAGATCGGCGGCGCCGGGGCCTGCCCCGATGAAGTACACGGTCACGGCACGTCCTTCCTGGTGACCGACCACACGGTCACCGGCATCGCGGCCCGCCAGCCCGTGAAGGAGCCGACGGGTGAGGCCCGCTGTACGGCCAGGCGGACCAGATCGCCGCCGAGCCGGGCGTACCACTGGGCCATGACGGACTCGGACTCCAGGGTGACGGCGTTCGCCACCAGCCTGCCGCCGGGCCGCAGCGCAGCCCAGCAAGGCTCGTGGCGGAGAACGACGTGCTGGCCGCCGCCGTGGCGCAGGCCAAGGAGCTGGCCGCGCTGCCCTCCGGCGCGGTGGCGCTGACG
>NZ_JBSFTC010000663.1:0-2312 GCF_053590415.1 Nonomuraea sp. NPDC003201 | reverse complement strand
GCATCACGCTGTGCACCCTGGGCCTCGGCCAGGTGACGGAGCCCGCGATCGAGCACACCCTGGAGCCGGTCTTCGCCGCACAGGAGCGGCACCACGTACCACTCGACCTGCCACTCGCCGGCGGCCCGCTCGTGGCCGGCCTCCATCGCGCGGAACAGGCCCGAGCTGAGCGCGCCCGCCGTGCCGGACATGCCGATGACGGCCTCGCAGCCGATCGGGTTGGCCTTCTGCGGCATCGTGGAGGACGCGCCGCGGTGGTGTCCGCCCGCCTCCCGCACCTCGCCGACCTCGGTCCTGGACAGGTCCACGACCTCGCGGGCGAAGCGGGCCGCCGTGGCCGCCAGGCTCGCGCAGGTCACGCCGAACTCGGCGACGCCGTCCCTGGCCACGTGCCAGGGCACCTCGGTGGTGCCGAGGCCGAGCACCCCGGCCACGCGCTCGCGCACCTGGCTGGAGCGCTCGCCCATCGCGGCGGACGTGCCGCCCGCGCCGAACAGCGACACGACCCGCACCCGCCGCGCCGCCTCGCTCACCCGGTCGCGCTGGCGCGTCACCTCCGCCAGCAGCACCGCCATCTTCGCCCCGAACGTCGTGGGCACCGCCTGCTGCGCGTGCGTGCGGGCGGCGACGACGGTGCCGGCGTGCTCGGCCACCAGCCGGGCCAGCGCGCCGCCGAACGAGCCGAGCAGCGCCCGCAGGTGGTCGAGGGCCTCGCCCATCTGCAGGGCCAGGCCGGTGTCCATGATGTCCTGCGTGGTCGCGCCGTAGTGGACGCGGCCGTTGGGCCCCTCGGGGAGCGCGGCGGAGATCATCCGTACGAGGGGCAGGATCGGGTAGCCCACGTTGACCGCCTCCGACCAGAGGCGCCGGACGTCGATGTTGGCCGGCACGCAGGCCGCCTCGATGGCCCGCGCGTCGGCCTCGGAGATCACACCCTCCTCGGCCTGGGCGCGGGCCAGCGCGGCCTCCGTGCGCAGCCAGGCGAGCACGGTCCGCTCGGCCGAGAAGATCTCGGTCATCGCGCCGTCGCCGAACAGCTCGGGCAGCAGCTTGAACGTCTGGCGCACGGTCAGTTCATCTCCAGTCCGCCGTCGACGTTGAGAGCCTGGCCCGTCACGAACGACGCCAGGTCGCTGGCCAGGAACAGCACCGCGGAGGCGACCTCCTCGGGACGTCCGGGGCGGCGCAGCGGGGAGCGCTCGCTGACCTCCTTCAGGTAGCCGGCGCCCGCGTCGGGGCCGAACCGCCGGTCGCGGTCGGCGATGATCTCGTCCCACATGGGGGTGAGGAAGACGCCGGGGCACACCGCGTTCACGCGCACGGGGGCCAGCGCCTCGGCCGCCGACTTCGTCAGGGAGAGCAGGGCCGTCTTGGTGGCGGAGTAGTGGGCGGCGTTGGGGCGGCCCGAGCGGGCGGCCACCGAGGCCAGCGTCACGATCGAGCCGCCGCCCCGCTCGGCCATCCCGCGCCCGACGGCCTGTATGAGCCAGAACGTGGCGTTGAGGTTGACGTCCACGATCCGCAGCCACTCGCCGGGCTCGATGTCGAGCAGCGGGGTGGTGCGCATGATCCCGGCGCAGTTCACCAGCACGTCGATCCGGTCGCGGGCGGCCGCCAGCGCCGCCGCCTGCGCCGGGTCGGTGAGGTCGGCCGGCCGGGCCTCGGCGCCCAGCTCGGCCGCCGCCTCGCTCAGCCGCGGGCCCTCCAGGTCGGAGAGCACGATGTCCGCTCCGGCGTCGGCCAGCGCGCGGGCGCACGCGAACCCGAGCCCTCCCGCGCCGCCCGTGACGAGCGCCGTCCGCCCGCCCAGGTCGATCGTGACAGCCATCCCCGATGGTCTCCCGTCTCCCGTTCAAACGATTGACCAGAACATAACGCGAACCGAACAAACCGAACAAGAGGGCGGTCAATCGTTTTTCTGAGGAAATCAACCCCAGCCGAGCTCCTCGTAGAAGGCGGCCCGGGCGAGCTCGAACGAGGCGCGGTCCAGCACCGCGCCCTCGTGGGGTCCCACCGCGACGGGCTCTTCGTGCATCCGGGCCGGCAGCTCGTCGGGACCGCCGCCCTCGCGGACCGCGTACGCGCGCATCGCGTCGAGCCGCGCCTGACCGGCCGCCAGCAGGTCGTCCAGGGTGAACTCCCGCCCGAGGACGGCGGTGACCAGGGCGCTCAGGTGGTCGAGGGTCAGCGGGCGGGTGGGGGAGGAGGCGAAGACGCACAGGTTGAGCGCGTCGAGCCCGCTCCACAGCCGCAGCAGCCGGGCGGTGCGCCGGCCCCGCTCGGCGTCGAGCCCGGCGACCGGCGCGGGCTCC
>NZ_JBSFTC010000662.1:0-2334 GCF_053590415.1 Nonomuraea sp. NPDC003201 | reverse complement strand
GTCGGCGACCGTGCCGCTGAACAGGAACGGGGCCTGCGGCACCGCGCCGATCTGGCTGCGGTAGGCGCCCAGCTCAAGGGTGCGGATGTCGCGCCGCGTTCGACCGGGGCGCGGTGCAGGAGGCCCACCGGATCCTCGTCGACGGCGCCGCCGCCATCGCCGGCCTGGACCGCAGGGGCGCGGCGCTCCTCCTGCTCGACGCGGTGCGCAACGCCTGGTACCTGAGCGATCCGGCGGCCGTCGCCGAGTCCTCGGCGGGGCTGGCCGGCCTGCCGCTGACGCCGGAGGACGGGCTCGACGGGTTCGTCCGGGCGGCCCACGCGATGGCCGACTTCCTGGCCGGCGACCTGGACCGGGCGCTGCCGCCGTTCCGCGAGCTCATCGACCTGGCCGCGGCGATCCCCTCCGGCATGACGGCCCTGCGGATCAGCATCTGCTCGCTGGCCGGGATCTCGGGCGACTTCGACAACGGGCTCGCCATCGCCCATGCGGCGATCGAGGAATGCCGGGCCGACGGCATGATCGGGCTGCTGCCGCTCGCCCAGGCGGTGCTGGCGATCCACCAGATGTACCTCGGGCGCTTCCGCGACGCCGTCACGACCGCGACCGAGGGGCGCCGGCTCGCCACCGACATCGGCCAGACGCACCGCATCGCGCACTTCGAGAGCGTCATGGCCATGGTGGCCGCCGTCCAGGGCCGGGAGCAGGACTGCCGGGAGCTCGCCGAGCGCACGATCGCGCACGTCAGCGCCCATCCGGTGGCGACGATCGTGGGCTGGGCCGAGTGGGCGCTCGGCCTGCTGGACCTCGGCCAGGGCCGCTTCGAGGCCGCGCTGGAACGCTTCGACGCCGCCGCCCGCGGGCCGCTCCGGCACCAGATCATGCCCGTCTACTTCGCTCCCGACCAGATCGAGGCCGCCGTACGGCTGGGCCTGCCCGCCCGCGCCGCGCAACCGCTGGCCCGCTTCGAGTCCTGGGCCGCCGCCGCCCGCCATCCGTGGGCGGAGGCCGTCCTGCACCGCTGCCGGGCCCTGCTCGCCACCGACGACGCGGCGGCGGAGCGGCATTGGGAGCAGGCCGCACGGGCACACGCCGACGCGAACCGGCCGTACGAACGGGCCCGCACTGACCTGCTCTACGGCGAGTGGCTGCGCCGCGCCCGCCGCAAGAACGAGTCCAGGACCCGCCTGCGCTCCGCGCTGGAGACGTTCGAACGCGTCGGCGCCGCGCCGTGGGCCGAGCGGGCACGCGCCGAGCTGCGGGCGGCGGGCGAGACCGTCGCCCAGGGCGCCCCCGACCTGGCCGCCTCGCTCTCACCCCAGGAACTCCAGGTGGTACGCCTGGCCGCCACGGGTGTCACCAACCGGGAGATCGCCGCCCAGCTGTTCCTCAGCCCCAAGACCGTCAGCCACCACCTCTACCGCGCCTTCCCCAAGCTCGGCGTCACCACCCGCACCGAACTCGCCCGCCTCGACCTGGGCTGAAACATGGCCGTGAAGAAAAACGGCTGAGCGGCGAACTCCGGGGTGACAGTTCCCTCCGAAAGGACGCCATGGCTGCACCACCTGACGCCAGTGACGTGATGGAAGACGTCACCGTGGTCGAGCGGTCGATGGACAACCCTGACCTTTTCGCCCTCCTGTACGACCGCTATTTCCATGAGCTCTACCGATATCTGGCCGCCCGGCTCGGCAGCGAACATGTCGAGGACATGGTCGCGGACGCCTTCCTGATCGCGTTCAACGGCAGAGGCGGTTTCGACTCCGACCGAGGCACCGTGCGGGCGTGGTTGTACGGCATCGCGACGAACGTCGTGGCCCGGCACCGCCGCAGAGAAGGCCGCCGCCTGAACGCCCTCAGCAAGGTCCCGGCCGAGGACTCCGCCGACGGGCACGAGGACCGGGTGACCTCGCAGCTCGCGGCGGAGGCCAGCAGGCCGGAGCTGGTACGCGGGCTGAAAGGGCTCGCGAAGGGCGATCGCGACGCGGTGTTCCTGCTCGTGTTCGGCGGGCTCGGCTACGAGGAGATCGCCACGGCGCTGGACATACCGGTCGGGACCGTCGGGTCCCGGATCAACAGGGCGAGGAAGAAGCTGCGTACCGCCCTGGGCGACGTCAACCCGATGAAGGAGTGGTGATGGACGAGCTCAAGCTGGTCGAGGCCGTGTTCGCGGAGCCGGACCCCACGCCGCGGGCCGCCGCGGCGGGGCGGGACCGCTTCCTCCGGCAGGCCCGGCAGGCACAGGCGTCCCAGATCGGCCGTTTGCGCCGCAGGCGGGCCACCGCGCTGCCGGCCCGGCGCGTGATCCTGGTCGGCGCGATGGCGGTGACGCTC
>NZ_JBSFTC010000661.1:0-2376 GCF_053590415.1 Nonomuraea sp. NPDC003201 | reverse complement strand
CGCCCGGCCACGACCGCCCGGCCACCAGCGCCTGGCCGCCACCGCGGGCCGCCACCGGCCGCCCAGGAGCACGCCGTCTGATGCGCCTCCTTGAGGCCGGTGGGGCTCCGGCGCCCAGTCTGCGTACTCGAGGCCCGTCTGGCGCTCGGCGGTGATCTCCAGGCGGACCACGCCCTCGCGCGCCAGTGCGGCCCTGAAGACGATCCAGTCGCCGCCCACCTGATCCGCCGCCAGCGGTTCAACCGTGTCCCCGCCCTGATGGACCACGACACAGGCGGTTCCCATCTTCCGGTACGGGTACGAACGCTCTCTTCATGAGTGGAGGCGCCCCGATCATTTCGCCCGGAACCGGAAAGTCTTGGGCGGCGTCGCCGCTCTCCGGTCCGGAGTGGATCACGGAGAGCAGCGAGGCGCGCGTCACGCGGGAAGGGGCTCAGCCCGTGTAGTCGGTGGTGCGGGTCTCGCCGGACGGCCACAGGTATTTGCCGTGGTCAGCCGCCGTGAAGTTCTTGTTGTCGTCTCCCGTACGGGCCTGGATGAGGTTGCGGCGCCAGGTGGAGCCGCGCGCAGACCCGCCCCAGATGTTGCCGTACAGGAAGCCGTACAGCTGCTCGAGTTCGGCCGAGAAGACGTTGTCGGTGACGGTGATGTTCGTGGCGTTGTTCTCGACACCGATGCTGAGCGCGTATCCCCAGCCGGAGACGTAGTTGTTCGTGACCGAGATATGGTCGTACACGCCGTTGCCCTGCAGGGCCAGCCCGTTGGTGTTGCCCAGGGAGGCCAGGGTGTTGTGGTGGACGATCATGGGGCCGCCGTTGCCTTCGCTCTGCGGGCCTATGCCGTCGTGGTGGTATTCGTCATGCGACGTATCCGCCATGTCGTGAATGTAGTTGTTCGTCCACGTCGACGGGCGGTCCGGGAAACCCGTCACCATGATCATGCCGGCGTTGCCCCAGATGTCGTTGTGGTCCATGACGGCCACGGCTTCCTTCATCGTCGTGGCGAGCTGCCAGGAATCCTCGAAGGGCGTGCCCGGCTTGGTGTGGGACGACGAGACGGTGCCGTCGTTGCCGGGCGGCATCGCGTAGGAGCTCGGCTTGAACGTCGAGTACAGGAACTTGATGTTGTTGTCCGAGTAGATCTGGACGAGGTTGTCGTTGGGGTTGGTGCCCTCGAACAGGCAGCCGACGAACGTGAGGTTGTCGCCGTAGATCAGCACCTTCAGGCCGAGGAAGCGCTTGTAGGAAATGACGCTGTTGTCCGGGAACTCGAGCCTCAGCGGTTTGTCGGCGCTCATGCCCGCCGCGTAGTCGGTGAGCTTGCCCGGGTACGCGCCCAGCCCCAGGCCTCCGGCGTTGGCCGGCGTGTTGGCGTAGCCGGTGTTCGAGAAGTCCGGCCAGTAGCCTGAGCCGTCGTTGGGCCGGGCGTCGATGGGGTTCACGACCTCCTCCGCACCGCGCGCACGGAATTCGCCGCCGGTGACGACGCTCGTGGAGAGGGCGGCGGCGAGGCAGGCGAGGGCGACGGCGGCGGAGAAGGAGCTCCGGGCGAACGCGCGGACGAGGGGTAAGCGCCGGCGATTCTCGACGTCCTGGCGATGTGATGTCTTGATGTCGTGCTCCGATCGGATCTACTACGTGTCCCGCCCCGTGCCGTCCAGCGGCAGAGGCGATCTTTCGGCACCACGTAGTGTGCCGGGGGGACCCGATGTTTCGGGCGATTTCTTATGACCACATGGCGCAGCCGAAAACTGTCTCCCCGTGATCACCCGCGCTCTTGCTGGGGGAAAAGGTGTGAGTCGAGGCGAAACGAGCGGAAGGTTTTCGCACCATTTCCTGATGTCAGAAAACGCACCCGAAGTGGCGGGCGATGCGCACCGGTTCACCGGTATGTACGACGAATGCCGGCAACGCGTCTGGGTCTACGTGGTCGGTCGCGCGGGACGGCAGATGGCGGACGAGGTGACCGAGCCCGATGGCGTACTGCGGGCCCTGGCCGCGCTGCCGGAGAACGACCGGGGGATCCTCGTCCGGGGCGCCTGGCATGCTGTCTGCCAGGGAGGCCGCCCGCGTCATCGGCGGCTCGCCGACGGTGTACCGCGTGCGGCTACATCGGGCCGTAAGCGGCTCAGGCAGGCCATGGTCGGCGAACTGGCCAGGGGCTGGCATCGCGGTGAGCCGCCCGGCCGTCCCCGCCCCACATGCGGAACTCCGGCTAGGAGCGGTCATGAATCTCATGGATGAGCTCCCGGCCGCGCGGCCTGCGCATCTCGTTGACCGGCCGGTGGACTCGCGTACCAGGGCCGCCGAGCTGTCCCGCGCCATGTCGAGGCTGATCGCCGCCGGCGCGGTGCCCCAGGGCGGTACCCCCCCGCGC
>NZ_JBSFTC010000660.1:0-2385 GCF_053590415.1 Nonomuraea sp. NPDC003201 | reverse complement strand
ACCGGGCCGCCACGACCGGGCCGCCACGACCGGGCCGCCACGACCGGGCCGTCAGGCGGGGCCGACGCTGGTCGCGATCGCGTGCCCCAGCTCCTCCGGCCGGGTGAACTGCGGCCAGTGGCCCGTGGGCAGGTCGACGTAGTCGACGTGGCGGATCTGGGCGAGCTCCCGGGTGAACGCGAGCGACTGCTCCATCCACTTCTGGATCGTCGCGGTCGAGAACTCGCAGGCGATGACGGTGGCGGGCACCTCGTAGCGGCGCTCGTCGGACAGCCGCACCCGGTCGCTCGCGACCCGCGCCGGCGAGGGGATCGCCCGCTCGCGGAAGGCCGCGCGCAGCTCGTCGTCGAGGTCGATGAGGTCCTCCGCCTCGAAGATCCCCCAGTCGGGCAGCGGGATCTCGCCGTTCTCGACCGGGAGCTCGTCGTTGATGAGCCCGCCGTCGCCGGGAGGCACGCTGTCGACGTAGACGACCCGGGCGACCCGGTCGGGACGCGCGTCGGTGGCGACGTGCGCGATCGTGCCCCCGCCGGAGTGGCCGACCAGCACCACCTTGCCGCCGGCGGGGTCGAAGGAGTCGATCACCTTGACGACCGCGTCGACGTGGTCACGCAGAGTGATCTGGGAGCGGTCGGCGTCTTTCGACTCCATGCCGGGCAGCGTGAGCGCGTGGGGCCGGTGTCCGGCCCGCACGAGTGCGGGGACGACCTCGTCCCAGGACGAGCCGTCGAGCCAGAGGCCGGGAATCAGGATGATGTCCATCGCCCCGAGGTTAGAGCAGCTCACCGACAATATTCGACTACTCCCCGGTCAGCCCGTCCACCGACTCCCGGATGAGGTCGGCGTGGCCGTTGTGCCGCGCGTACTCCTCGATCATGTGGCACAGGATCCACCGCAGGCTGGGCGTCTGGCCGTCGGGCCAGCTGCGCTTGGCCGGTTGGCCCAGGTCGCCGTCGGCCAGCGCCTCCGCCACCGCGGACCGCGAGCGGGACACCGCCTCCTGCCAGAGCGCGAAGAGCTGCTCGGGGGAGTCGTCGGCGGCCGAGCGCCAGTCCCAGTCGCGGTCGGACTTCCAGTCCACCGTGTCCCACGGAGGCGGCCACTCTCCGCCGCGCAGCGCCCGGCTGAACCAGTGGCTCTCGACGTAGGCCAGGTGCTTGAGCATCCCGCCCAACGTCATGGACGACACGCCGACGGTCGCCTTCAGCCCGCCCGCGTCCAGGTCCGAGCACTTCCACGCCAAAGTCTCACGCTGATAGTCGAGGAAGCCCAGGAGGGTGGCGGTCTCGTCGGCCGCCAGAGGGGGCTCGTGGCGGCCCTGCTCGTCCAGTTGAGTCACGAGCGCTGAGTCTAGGGGTTCGGCACGCCGCCGGGTGGGGGAAATCTCGCCGGGACCTCACGCGGCCTCGGGTGGGCGAATCTTGCCGGGACCTTGCCGAATCGGTGGCGGGGAAAGCCGCGCCGTTCGTGGTGGACCACGGTGGAATGGGCGATGTCGTGCAGCGCAGGAAGACGGGATGCCGAAGTGCTCGATCGGGTCCGTGAGGCCGCCGGAACGGCGCTGGTGGAAGACGTCGGCGCGGTCGTCGCGGCGGCGGCCGCCATGTCCGGGCGGTTCCGGCGCGGTGGCAGGCTGCTGGCTTTCGGCCGGGGTGAGGCCGCCTCGGACGCGGCGCACGTGGCCGTGGAGTTCACCCACCCGGTGATCGTGGGCAAGCGCGCCCTTCCGGCGCTCAGCCTGGGCGCCGAGCCCTCCTCGCTGCCGGTGCTGGGGCGTCCCCAGGACATCGCCGTGGGGATCCGGCCGCTCGACGGCGACCTGACCGCCGCCCGCGGGCTCGGCATGCTGACCGTCGCCCTGACGGCGGACGAGGAGTGCGCGCAGGCGGAGCACGTGCTGACCGCGCGGGCCACGGATCCGCTGGTCGCGAGGGAGATCCACATCACGATGTACCACCTGCTGTGGGAGCTGGTCCACGTGTTCCAGGAATCGGAGTGCCCCGCGTGAGCGGCGAGCCGGCGGACGAGGAGGTCTGCGACTCGTGCGTGACGTGTGGCGATGTGGCCGTGGCCGTCCGGGTCGTGGGGCTGCTGCCCGACGGGCTGGCGCGCGCCGACACCGGCGCCGGGACCGAGGAGATCAGCGTGGCGCTGGTGGAGGCCCAGGTCGGGGACACCGTGCTGGTGCACGCGGGCGAGGCGATCGCCGTACTCGGAAAGGACGCCCGATGACCGAGACGCTCTACCCGTTCCTGCGGCGCGACCCGCTCGACGTGACGGCGTCCACCGTGGAGAAGGCCCGCGAGAGCCTGGAGCTGCGGCGGCGGGTGCTCGACGAGATGCGGGGCCCGCTGGTGGCGTGCGCGGCGGCGGCCAGCGCCGCCG
>NZ_JBSFTC010000659.1:0-2390 GCF_053590415.1 Nonomuraea sp. NPDC003201 | reverse complement strand
GGCGGCCGCCGGTGCGCGACTGGGCGCGGGCGGCCGGCGCGGGCGTGCTGGGCGTCTTCGTCTACAACGTGCTGTTCTTCTGGGGGCTGTCGCTGGCTCCGGCGATCGACGGGAGCACCATCGTCCCGGTCATGAGTCCGGTGCTGACCACGTCGTTCCTGCTGGTCATGGGCCAGGAGCGGGCGTCGGCGGCGCGGGTGGCGGGGCTGGCGATCGGCGCGGCCGGGGCCGTGGTCTTCTTCGTGGGCTCGGGCGGGGAGGCGGGCGCGGGCCAGGGCCGGCTCGCCGGGGACCTGCTCTTCCTGCTGAGCGCCTGCTGCTGGGCGGCGTTCACGCTGATGGGCCGCCGCGTGCTCGCCGGCATCGACCCGCTCAAGGCGACGACGTACGCGACGGTGAGCGGGGCGGTGCTCCTGGCGATCTACAGCGCGCCGTCGGCCGCCGAGGTCGCCTGGCACGACGTGCCCGCCTACGTCTGGCTGAACGTGGCCTTCGTGGCGCTCGGCCCGACCGCGGTGGCGAACCTGCTGTACTACCGGGGCATCCGCGACGTGGGGCCGGCGTCGGCGTCGATCATGATGTTCGTCGTGCCCGTCGTCGGGACCGCGTGCTCCGCCCTGTTCCTGGGGGAGTCGTTCGGCACCGTGCAGGCGGTGGGCGCGGCCGTGCTGCTCATCGGCGCCGTTCTCGCCGTCACCCAGGGCAGGCTCCCGGTACGGCGGCGCGCTATCGTTCAAGAGCCCACGTCACCCCGTCATTGAGGAAGCATGACCATCTACCGGTTGCCCGCCAACACACCCCGCTCGTTCTACCGGGGTGAGGGGCGCATCGGCAGGTTCCGCGGCGTCCGTCCCGCCGATGACCCGTACTTTCCGGAGGACTGGATCGCCTCGACCACGAGCCGGCACGGCGCGGCGCCCGCGGGGCTGACCACGCTGCCCGACGGCCGGTCGCTGGCCGAGGCGATCGCCGGCGATCCCGTGTGGTGGCTGGGGGAGCGGCACGTCGCCGAGCACGGCGCCGACCCGGCGATCCTGGTGAAGCTGCTCGACGCGGGCGAGCGCCTGCCGCTGCACGTGCACCCCGACCGCCGCTTCGCCGCCGCCCACCTGGCCTCGCCGTACGGGAAGACCGAGGCGTGGGTGATCGTCTCGGCCGAGCCGGGGGCGGCGGTGCACCTCGGCTTCGCCAGGGACGTCGAGCCGGGCGAGCTGGCCGGCTGGGTCGCGGACCAGCGGATCGACCGGATGCTCGACGCCACCAACCGGGTGCCGGTGCGGGCCGGCGACGCCATCCTCTGCCCCGCGGGCCTGCCGCACGCCATCGGGGCCGGGGTTCTCATGGTCGAGGTGCAGGAGCCGACCGACTTCTCCGTGCTGCTGGAGTGGGCGGGCTTCGACATCGACGGCCCGGCCGCCGGGCACCTGGGGCTCGGCTACGACCAGGCGCTCGCCTGCGTCGACAGGAGCGGCTGGGGTGAGGAAGGGCTCGCCGAGCTGAGCCGCGCCCGCCGCCCGTCGGCCGACGCCCGGCCCGGGGTCCAGCGGCTCTTCACCGAGCTCGCCGACGAGTTCTTCGCGGCCGAGCGGCTGCGGCCCGATCCGGTCAGCGTGCTGGAGCCGGCGTACTCGGTCGTCGTGATCACCGCCGGTGCCGGCTCCGTCGAGTGCGAGCACGGCGCGCCGCTCCAGGTCGGGGCCGGGGACACGCTGCTCGTCCCGTACGCGGCCGGGAAGTGCGCGCTGCGCGGCGACGTCACGGCGGTGCGCTGCAAACCGGTGTGAACCGACGGGAGTCAGGCGATCCGCGGCAGGTCGGCTAGGCGGACCTGCCCGTGCAGCGGCCGTCCCGTGACGAACCGTTCGACCTCGCCCACCGCGTACTCGCCCAGCGCGCGCAGCTCCCTGCCCCGGGCGCCGCTGACGTGCGGAGTCACCCAGACCCCGGGCGCGGACAGCAGGGGATGGCCCGCCGGCAGGGGTTCGGGGTCGGTGACGTCGAGGATCGCGTTGAGCCTGCCGGACACGCACTCGCCAATGAGCGCCTCGGTGTCGACGAGCGTGCCGCGGGCGGTGTTGATCAGCGTGGCGCCGTCCGGCAGCAGGCCGAGGCGGCGCTTGTCCAGCAGCCGGTACGTCTCGGGCAGCGCGGGCGCGTGCACCGTCACCAGGTCGGCGCGGCGGCACAGGTCGTCGAGGCCGACCGGCTCGCAGCCGAGCTCGCGTGCCTGGTCAGCGTCCAGATAGGGGTCGTTGAGCAGCGGCGTCACCCCGTACGGTCGAAGCCGCTCGATCACCAGCCGGCCGACGTGGAGGTGCTGATCACCGGCTGGGGGTGCCCCCGCATCGACGCGGCCGTGCTGGAGCGCGCGCCCGGGCTGCGGGCCATCG
>NZ_JBSFTC010000658.1:0-2424 GCF_053590415.1 Nonomuraea sp. NPDC003201 | reverse complement strand
CGGCGACGTGGAGCGCCGCCCCGACCGTCGCCGCCGACGCGACCAGGCCCAGCAGCGCCAGGACCACGGCGGCCGGCGCGCGGCCGGCGTGGCGGGGTCCCCAGGCGGACAGGTCGCGGTACACCAGCGAGACGGCCACGACGGCGAGCCACGCACCGGTGCCGCGGACGAACCCGAGGGCCGGCCCGCCCGCCAGCCGTCCGGCCGGGCACAGGACCGGCTCGCCCGCCAGGCACCCGGCCAGGCAGAGCGCCGACGACGCCAGCAGGCACAGCCCGCCGGCCACCCGCGTCCTCATGACCGCCAGCGTCGGCGCCATCGCGTCCCGGCGTCACGGGGCAGATGTCCCTGCCTTACCGGGAGGCCGCACCGGGTTACTTCGGGGCCGGGTTCATCGGGGTTCGCCGCCGAGTCCCGCTTCGCGGGCCCGGACGATGGCCGCCGAGCGGTCGGTGACGTGCAGCTTCGTCAGGACGTTCGAGACGTAGTTGCGTACGGTCTTGCCGCTCACGCCGAGCCGCTGGGCGATCGCCATGTTGTCCAGGCCGCGGGCGACGAGCCCGAGGACCTCGTGCTCGCGCTCGGTGAGCTGCGGGAACGGCGACGCCACCGCGACCCGGGCGAAGTGGGCCAGGATGCGCGCGGCCACACCGGCGCCGAAGACCGCCTCGCCGCGGGCGACCGCGCGTACCGCGGCCACGATCTCCTCGGGCCCGGCGCCCTTGAGCGCGTACCCGTGGGCGCCCGCGCGCAGGGCGGCCAGGACGTTCTCGTCGTCGTCGTACATGGTCAGGATCAGCGAACGGGTGGGCAGGCCGGCGGCGCGCATCCGGGAGGTGACCGTGAGGCCGTCGCCGTCAGGCATGTTCACGTCGAGCACGGCGACGTCGGGCCGGTGCTCGACGGCCAGGCGCAGGGCGTCCCCGCCGGTGGCGGCCACGGCCAGCACGGTCATCCCGGCCTCGGCGTCGAGCAGGGCCCGCAGGCCCGACACGAAGACGGGGTGGTCATCGGCGAGGATCAGCCTGATCATGGTCCCCTCCCAGGCTCGTCGGCAGAAAGGCGCGGATGTGGGTGCCGCCGCCGGGCGGGGAGCGCATCGACCAGGCCCCGCCCACCTCGGCGGCCCGTTCCCGCATGGAGCGGATCCCCACGCCGGCCGTCCGATCGGGGTCGAGCCCGCGGCCGTTGTCCCGCACCGTCACCTCCACGCCGCCGTCCGACGGCGTGACCGTGGCGGTGCAGTGGGTCGCCTCGCTGTGGCGGACCGCGTTCGTGATCGCCTCGACGGCGATCCGGTAGGCCGCCGTCTCGACCGCGGCAGGCAGCGCGGGCAGCGGTTCGGCGCCGACGACCTCGATGGACATGGCGCCCGACAGGGCCGCCGCCCGCGCCCGGATCGCGCCGACGACGCCGAGCTCGTCCAGCGCGGGCGGGCGCAGCGCCTCGACGAGGCGCCGCACATCGGTCAGCGACGCGGCCGCCTCCGCGGAGATCTCGTCGAGCAGCGGACGCGCCGCCGAGCCGGGCGGTACGTCCCGCGCGGCGAGGCCGGCCTTGATCCGGATCGCGGCCAGGGTCGGGCCGAGACCGTCGTGCAGGTCGCGGCGTAAGCGGCGGCGCTCGTCCTCGCGCGAGGCCACGACCTCGGCGCGGGACCTGACCAGGTCGTCGTGCAGCCGTACCGCCTGCACCGCGGTGCCCACCTGCTGCGCCAGGGAGGCGATCAGGCCGAGGTCGACGGGGTCGAGCGGGTCGTCGCTGCCGCGGGCCGAGACGCGCAGGTGCCCGATGAGCGTGCCGTGGTAGCGCAGCGGCTCGACGTGCACCTCGCCGACGGGGACGCCGTACTGCGTGGCCAGGTGACCGGCGCCGGAGCCGTCCACCAGGTCGATGGCCGCGTGCGGGACGCGCAGCGACCGGGCCACGGTCTCGACGATCGCGGGCAGCACGTCGGCGGGCAGCAGCACCGCCTGCAAGCGGGTGCCGAGGCGGGTCAGCGCCGCGGACGGGTCGTGGCGGTCGCCGTACATCACCCGGTTGACCGTGCTCTGCGCCAGCGCGCGCAGTGGCGCCAGCGCGAGCGCCGCACCGGCCGCGGTGAGCGCGGCCGCCACCGGCTGCGACAACCCCAGCCCGCTGACCAGCAGCGCCACGACGGCCGCGTACCCGGCGACCAGGATCGCGACCACGCTGGCGTACACGAGCGACCGGTTCGCCAGCCGCTCGATGTCGAACAGGCGATGGCGGCGTAACGCCACCCCGATCCCGGCCACGAACGGCAGCCCCGACAGCCCGAGGGCTCCCGGCGGCAGGGGGCGCGCCGCGGCGAGCAGTACACATCGGAAGAGAGTCGATGAGGGAAAGAGTGTAAAGATGGCGGTGTATATCTCTGTGGTCGCCGTAACATTAAAAAAAGATAGT
>NZ_JBSFTC010000657.1:0-2433 GCF_053590415.1 Nonomuraea sp. NPDC003201 | reverse complement strand
GCCCCGCGAGCAGGCGCAGCTCGCCCGGGAAGGTCGCGGCGTAGCCGGCGGGCAGGCCGAGGACCTGGCCCGCACCCGTGGTCAGTGTCTGCCCGGCCTGACGGGACTCGAAGCCATCGATCCTGGCGAAGCTCACCTCGCGGGACGTGCCCGGCATCGGGACGGACACGGTCTGGCCGGGTTGCTGCTCCACCTGCCAGTCGACCGCGACCCGCTGGATCGAGCGGGCGGTCATGGTGGCCTTGGCGGAGGCGAGGAACGCGCCGAGCGCGGCAGGAAGCGCCACGGCGAGCGCGATGCCCGCCGCGGCCGCCGCCAGCCTGCCTGCCCGGCGGGTCAGCAGGCCACGCAGCCAGATGAGGATCAGCATGTGAGAGCTCCGTCGCTCATGGTCCAGATCGTGGGCAACCGCGCTGCGACCTGCGGATCGTGCGTGGCGACCACGAGGGCCGCCTCCAGCCGGGTGGCCACCCCGGTGAGCAGGTCCACCACGCGGCGAGCCAGATCGGAGTCAAGCTGTGCCGTGGGCTCGTCCGCGATGATCAGGCGGGGTTCGGCGGCCAGCACGCGGGCGACCGCCACGCGTTGCGACTGCCCGCCCGACAACTCTTCGGGCAGTGACCCGGCCAGGTCGGCCAGGCCGATCGTGGCCAGCGCGATCAGCGCTCGTTCCGCGGCCTCGGCGTCTCCCGCACCTGCGATGATCAGCGGCAGCGCGACGTTCTCGGCGACATTGAGCGGGGGAAGAAGACTCGGCCCCTGGAAGACCACGCCGACGCGGCCGCGCGGGTGGTCGTCGAGGGCAGGCCAGGCGATCCGCCCCGTCGTGGGCCGGTCGAGCCCTGCGAGCAGGTGCAGCAGCGTCGTCTTGCCCGACCCCGACGGGCCGGTGACCGCGACCTGCTGCCCCGGCCGCAGGTCGCAGGTGACGCTGTGCACGGCGACCAGGGCGTTCGCCCCCTTGCCGTACGACCGGGCCAGACCCTGGCAGGTGACCAGCGCGGTCATTTCGGCCGCCTGGTCCTTCGGCTCCACGGTCATGCCGCTCGCCCGTCCTTCAGCTCCACGACGCGGTCGGCCAGCCGCCGCACAGCCGGGCTGTGCGAGGCGATCACCACGGCGGTCCGCTCGCCGGCCTGCTCGCGGATCAGCCGCAGCACGGGCGCCTCGGTGTGCTGGTCGAGCTCGCCCGTGGGCTCGTCGGCCAGCAGCAGCGCGGGGCGGTTCGCCAGCGCGACAGCCAGCCCAGCGCGGGCCGACTCTCCTCCGGACAGCTCGCTCGGCCACGCCCGTGCCCTGGCCGAGAGCCCCAGACGGGCCAGCAACTCGTCACGCAGACGCCGGTCCTGCCGCCCCGCCAGCCGCTGGGCCAGGTCGACGTTGGCGGCCACCGTCAGGTGCTCGATCAGGTTCCCGTTCTGGAACAGCACCCCGACCAGCCGGGCCCGCAGCGCGGCCCGCTCCGCCTCCGGCCGGTGGCTGATGCGGTGCCCGTCCACCCTGACGATGCCGCCGTCCGGGTCGTCCAACCCGCCGAGGCATGCCAGCAGCGTGGACTTACCTGACCCGGACGGGCCGCTGACCAGCACGACCTCGCCCGCAGCGGCGTGGAGGCTGACGCCGCGCAGCGCCCGGGTCTCCTCCTCGCCCGACCGGTAGAACCGGTAGAGCTCCTCGGCCTGCAGGATCACGGCGCCGTCGTCCATCGGAAGGAGTCGGAGACCGTGCGCCACGGGTCCACGTTGTCGGCGCCCACCGGCCCCGAAAGGGTCAGGATCGCGTCGCGTCCGGCGTGGTGGAAGACGTAGCGCTCGACCTCGTCCTTGACGACCTTGCCCGTGACCGGATCGGGGGCGCTGTCGGCGCGGTAGACGATCCGCACCGCCTTGCCGCCGTTTCTGCTCACCGTGCCGAGCGTGCGGATGTCGCCGCTGTGCACCTGGTTCCGGACCGATGCCTCGGTCGGCGGCGCGGCGGCGGCGACGGTCTCGATGCGGATGGTGTTCAGCTTGTCGGTGAAGGAGGCCCCGGTGGGCAGGTCCGTGCGTGCCCAGCCCTCGGGTACCTTCACCTCGTACGGCTGCCCGGGATGCCGGTAGCTCACGAAGACCGTGCTGTCCGGAATGTCGCCCGGCGGATTCGACTCCGTGGGCTGCGGAGCCGGTGCTGGTTCCTGTGCCTGTGCCTGTGTTTGGGATTGCGTCTGCGTCGTGGATTGGGCGGGCGCCGAAGCCGCGCAGCCCGCCGCCAGCCCTGCGATGGCCAGAGCCATGACGCCCTGCCGTACCTTCATGTTCCCCACGCTAGGAGCGGGCTGGAAAGCGCCCGCTGAACAGCAGGTTAGCGGGGCGTTTACCTTGCGTCTGCCACTCTGGAGGGGTGACAGCGCAGGGCGTGCCGCTGCGGCGGCGGGTGCTGGTGGTGATCGTGAGC
>NZ_JBSFTC010000656.1:0-2446 GCF_053590415.1 Nonomuraea sp. NPDC003201 | reverse complement strand
ATCTGTCTGGAGCTGCTCGCCGCCCCCGGCCCCCTGCCCGTACCGGGCGCGGCCGGAGCCCCGGCGCCCCGCCCCCGGCCCGCCATGCTCCCGGCACACCAGCAGGCCAGGCCGGACCAGGGGATGCTCGTCCGGCACGACCGGGCCGCGCGCCGCTTCGCCGCGGCCTGCGACCTGAAGGACACGGCGGCGCTGCGGGCGGTCCTAGCCGCGGACGCGATCGTCGTCAGCGACGGTGGCGGCAAACTGCGCGCCCCCGTCCGCCCCATCTACGGCGCGGACGCGGTCGCCCGGTTCGTCACGTCCTTGCTGGCCGGCCGGCCCGGCACCGAGGTGGCCGTCGAGTCCGTGAACGGCCGGACGGGCCTGGTGCTGCGCCAGGCGGGCCGGGCCGTGGCAGTGGCCGGCGTGAGCGTCGCCGAAGCCGAGATCACCGCGGTGTGGATCGTCCTGAACCCCGACAAGTTGCAGCACTGGCACCGCCCATGACCAGCGAGCCCTCACCCCAGGCGCCTCATGCGCCGCCGAAAGGCGGACCGGTGAACGAACCGATGCTGTCCACGGAGCACGACTACAGCGGCTCCACGTTCAAACCCCTCTATGTCACGCGCGTCGCCGTCAGCGGCGGCAGCTCCGCCCACGGCCGCGCCACCGGCCGGGCCCGCTCCGCCGACGGCACCCTCGACCTGCGGCTGCGGATGCCCGAGCAGCTCGGCGGCGACAACCCCGGCCCGAACCCCGAGCAGCTCTTCGCCGCCGGATACGCCGCCTGCTTCCACGGAGCCCTCAGCCTGCTGGCCCGCCGGCACCTCCTCGACCCCGCGTCCATCACCGTGGAGGCGAGCGTGGCCTTCGGCCGCGACCCGGCCGACGGCGGCTACCGGCTGAGCGCCGACCTCGTCGTGACCTGGCCCGGCGCCGACCCCGACCGGGTCACCCCGCTGCTCGCCCAGGCCACCGCGCTGTGCCCGTACGCCAAGATGACCCGCCAGGGCATCCCCGCCACCATCACCCTCGCCACCCCCTGATCTTTGCGGGGGGCCGCTCATGCTGCTACCTTGTCCAACGCAAGACACGTTCGTGACAACAGGAACTCTTCGAGGGAGGTGAGGTTAAATGACCGTCGTGGTGATGGCTGCCATCTGCGGCACTCGGTCCATCCTCACGTCCCCGGGCCTTGGCTGACCTTTCGAGGCGCCTTTCCTGGCACGGATGCGGCATGTCCCATCCGCCAAGGCCCCCTTTTCTGCAAAGGGTTCCATTCCGTTGTCATTCGAGCATTCCTTTGACGATGGCCTGTCCGCGTACGGCTGGGACGCAGGGCTCGAACAGTCCTTCGCCTCCTACCGCTCCGCGAGGCTCATTCCCGCCCGCGTGGTCGGCGTCGATCGCGGCGCCTGCGACGTCATCACCGAAACCGGCCCGCTCCGGGCCCGCCTTGCGCTCCCGGCGGTGGCGGATCCGGTCGAGTCCCCGTGCACGGGCGACTGGGCGGCGCTGCGCCCCGGCCCCACGCCCGAGCTGGTCGCGCTGCTGCCGCGGCGCGGCGTCATCGTCCGGTCGTCGGCGTCGCGTACCTCCTACGGCCAGGCCCTGGCCGCCAACGTCGACACGGCGGTCGTGGCCGTCTCACTCGGCGGCCCGCTGAATCCGAGCCGGATCGAGCGGCTGCTGGCGCTGGCGTGGGAGAGCGGCGCCCAGCCCGTGATCGTCCTGACCAAGGCCGACCAGTCGGCCGATCCCGGCCAGGCGGTGACCGCCATCACCGAGCTCGCCCCGGGGGTGGAGATCATCGCCACCAGCGCCGCCACCGGCCAGGGCATGGACGCGCTCACCGCGGCGCTCACCGGCACCGTGGTCCTGCTCGGCCCGTCCGGAGCGGGCAAGTCCACCCTGGGCAACGCGCTGCTGGGCGCCGAGGTCCTGGAGACCGGCGACGTACGCGCGCAAGACGGCAAGGGCCGCCACACCACGGTCCGCCGCCGTCTGGTGCCGCTTCCCGGCGGCGGCGTGCTGATCGACACCCCCGGTCTGCGCGGCGTCGGCCTCCTGGACGCCGACGAGGGCCTGCAGCAGGTCTTCGCCGACATCGAGGAGTTCGCCGAGCAGTGCCGCTTCGGCGACTGCGAGCACGACTCCGAGCCCGGCTGCGCGGTCCAGGCGGCCATCGCCTCAGGTGATCTGAGCGAACGCCGCCTCGACAGCTACCGCAAGCTCCAGCGCGAGAACGCCTGGGCCAGCTCCCGCAGCGACGCGCGCCTGCGCGCCCAGCACGACGATCGCAAGAAGGCGATCACCCGCTCGCTGCGTGAGACCTACGCCTTCCGGGACCGGCAGCGCCGGTCGTGACCAGGTCGCGGGGGGGGGCGCCGGGCCCGCCCGGCCACAAGGGGTTGGGTAAAATATCACAAAAAACAGCAAGAGAGAAGAACGGGAAAAAAACGCA
>NZ_JBSFTC010000655.1:0-2458 GCF_053590415.1 Nonomuraea sp. NPDC003201 | reverse complement strand
GAGAACTGCGCCAACGCCGTCGGCGGCTTCGAGGTCGACGACCTGTGGGAGTGGGCCGGCGGTGAGGACAGCGAGGACGACGAGCGCGCCCGCCATCGGCCGGCGAGCTGTCCGGGGCCCAACCGCCGTACGATCTCGCGCAGGGCCAGCGGGTTGCCACCGGTGGCCGCCACGAGCTCCCGCTTGACGGCGGGCGGCATCGCGGCGTCGAGCAGCTCGGCCGCCGCCGGCTCCGGCAGGCCGCCGAGCCGCAGCGGCGGCACCCCCTTCACCGGCGCGTCCCCGCGCACGGCCAGCAGCATCGCGATCCGCTCCGTGGCGAGCCGTCTGGCGGCGAACAGCAGCGCGTCCGCCGAGGCCCGGTCCACCCACTGGAAGTCGTCGACCACGCAGACCAGCCCGTCCGGCGCGGCGGCCTCGGCCAGCAGCGACAGCACCCCGGCCGCCAGCAGGAACCGATCCCCCGACGCGCCCCCGCCCAGCCCGAGCGCCCCGCGCACGGCCTCGCGCTGCGGCTCCGGCAGCGTGTCCAGCAGTCCGGCGACCGGCCGCAGCAACTGGTGCAGCGCGGCGAAGGCCAGGTCGGACTCGGGCTCGACGCCGGTCGTCCTGAGCACCCGCATGGACCCGCCCCGGGAGGCCGCCAGGTCGAGCAGGGCCGTCTTGCCCACGCCTGCCTCGCCCCGCAGCACGAGGGCATCTCCCGCGCCCTCGCGGGCCCGGGAGATCACGTCATCGATGGCGGCGATCTCCGCCGATCTGCCGAACAGCACAAGCGCCCACTGTATGCCCAAATCCGGACACTCCCGGCGGGCCGGCGTTCACTGGAGAAACGCCGGAGCCGCGCCGCGAAGGCACGGCCGCCGCCCGGGCCTCACGGGGTGAGGGACGCGGGTGTCGGCTGGTCGGAGGGGGAGGATGCGGTGCTCTCGGCAGGTTCGTCGCGCGCGGGCTCGGGCGGGGTGTCGGAGCACTGCCCCCGGCAGTAACCGTTGGTGACGATCAGCCGCCCCCGGGCGGGCGTGTAGGCGCTGTCCTGCGCCCCGACGATCACACCCTGACACGTGGAGCAGATGAGCGGCTGGTCGGCTGTCATGAAAGCCCTTCCGAAGGTCCTCGCGTGCACGGTGCGCCCGGGAGACCGTCTCGGGCGCGGGACCTACCATGCCGGACGCCACCGACAATTCTCGCCGCCACATCCGGCCCGGAATGGGTGTGTACTTGAGACGCCCCGAAACCGACACCCCCAACCGCCCTGGAGAAGTCGTCATGACCACGCCCGAGCCCATCACTACCTGGCGCGACGCTCGCTTCGACATGCCCGTCAGCCGGCAGCTGGAGCGCTACGACGCGTTGGCCGCCAAGGACACGGCGGCTCGCGCCCGGGTCGAGCTGGTGACCCGGGGGATCTACGACCCCGACCGGCACGGCGCCGACGACCGGCCCGCGCTCACCGTGGCCGAGCACCTCGAGCTGCTGGCGCTGGCGGAGTGCATCGCGCGCACCGTACGCCATCCCGCCCACGTCCATCACGCGCTGCAGGCGGGGGCCACCTGGGCCGACATCGCGCGGATCGTCGACTCCGACGAGCTGACCGTCCGGCGGGACTACCAGCAGTGGGCCGACGACCAGCACGACCTCCACCAGAGCTACCCCCACCTCGGCATGACCGCCGACGAGTACGCCGCCGCGACCGCCAGGGCTCGCCAGACGGAAGCCTGAGCGGGGAATCAGGCGGACGGCACCAGGTTGCGGCGGCGCAGGAACGCCAGCCCCGCCGCGGCCAGCGCGACGGCCACCGCGGTCAGCCCCAGCAGCGGCGCCACCGCCGACGAGGAGCCGCCCAGCAACAGCGCCGGCACGTGCACGAACGGCGACAGGTTCAGGACGATCCCGGTGGCCAGCTTGAACTCCGCCAGCAGATCCACGACCAGGAAGAGGCCGAGCGCGGTCCAGCTCACGGCCACCGCCAGCCGGGGCAGCAGGCCGAACAGCAGCGTCGCGATCCCGACCACGGTCCAGACCGCGGGCAGGTACGCCAGCGTGGCCCCGGCGACGCGGGCCACGTCGCCGTCGTAGGTGAGCCCCGCCGCCGCGCCCAGCACGGCCAGCAGCAGCGCCGGGCTCACGACGGCGAACACCAGGTGGCTCAGCGCCCAGCGCAGCCGGCCGACGGGGGTGGACAGCAGGAGTTCGGCCCGGCCCGCCGCCTCCTCGCCGCGGGCGCGCAGCGCCGACACCAGCGCCGCCCCTGTGACGAGCTGGCTGAGCACGTACATCACGAAGGTGAAGAACACGTCCGAGATGCGGGCCCCGGCGCCGCCGACGGTCGCGGCCAGCTGCTGGAACTGCGGCGTGTCCAGCTGGGTGTCCAGGCCCCGCGCCGACACGCCGAGCAGTGCGCCCAGGTAGCGGCCCGCGTTCGTCTCCCGTTCGGGCAGCACGTCCAGGGCGAGCG
>NZ_JBSFTC010000654.1:0-2490 GCF_053590415.1 Nonomuraea sp. NPDC003201 | reverse complement strand
CTCGTCGCCGGCCACGCCCGGGCCGGTGACCTTGCCCAGGAAGGACAGGGCGCCGGTGGCCGTGGCCGGGATGGTGACCTGGCCGGAGTACTCGCCGTCGCTCTGGGCGCGGTCCGGGCCGTCGCCCGTGTCGCGCAGGTCGACGGGGAGCTCCTGGAAGCCGTCGCCGGACATCCGGGCGGTGAAGCGCAGGCCCTCCAGCGCCGCCGGGTCGGTGATCGTGCCGGTCCTGGTCTGCAGGCGCAGCCGGACGGCCACCTGCTCGCCCGGACGCGGCCGGGGGTTGCTCAGGGAGATGGAGGCGCGCAGCGCGCCCTGCCAGACGACGGTCGCGCTGACGTCCTGGCGGCTGACGCCCGGCGGCGAGGTCAGCTGGACCCGCCACTTGCCGGGCAGCGGGTTGCGGATGCGCAGCGACTCGACCGGGCCGGCCTCGCCGGCGACCTGGAAGGTCGAGTCGTTCTGCTCGCCCTGTTTGGGCACCTGGTTGCCGTCGGGGTCGAAGTAGGTCACCCGGATGCGCCGGTCGCGCTTGACCACCACGATCGAGCCGTCGGTCGCGATGATCGGGATGTTGACCTGGAGGTCGACGGTGGCGTTCGGCTCGAGGGAGTCGGTGACCGACTGCTCGATGCCCGCGCACCGCGCGTAGGCGAACGCCTCCAGCAGCGATCGCTCCACGTCCGCCGAGGTCGCGACCACCCTCGCGCGGGGCGTGGCCGTCTCCTGGTCGCCGCAGGGCTGCCGCCAGCCGCCCGCGGCGAAGGCATCGAGGCTCGTCTTGTCGGCCGAGCCGAAGCCCAGCGGCCAGATCTGTACGCGCGCCTTATCGGCGTCCCGCAGGCTCCGGTCGATCTGCGCCCGGGCGTTGCGGTTGCGCGCCTGGGCGTCGGCGCCGTACTGCGGGCTGTTCCTGACGTCGAGGACGCCGTCGGTCAGCAAGAAGACGATCTTCGCCCGCTGCTGGTCGTCGGGCGCGTTCATGATGTCGAGGGCCTGCTCCAGGGCGGCGGCGTGGTCGGTGTCGCCGCCCTCGTCGCTGGTACGGCGGCGCAGCTTCTCCACGCACCGGCTCAGCGACTCGCGGTCCTGGGCCGTCTCCACGCCGGTCAGCGGGCAGGCGATGTCCACGGCCGCCTGGCCCGGGCCGTTGGAGCTGCCGAAGCCGACCACGGCCACCTGTGACTGCGGTGAGAGCTCGCTGAGGGCGATGAGCTGGGAGGCGGCCCGTTCACGGGCGACGTCCTGGCCGGACAGGCTGCCCGACTCGTCGACCAGGACGACCACGCGGACGGGTTTGACGTCGGAGGGCGGCGAAGCGCTCGCGGCCGTAGGTAAGAGCGCCACAGCAGCGGTCACGGCCAGGGCGAGAAGGGACCTGAGGGATGAAGTGACGCGCACATTTCCTCACAGTTGCCGTTTTACCTATCCGCAGAACGGAGAGAGGCCACCAGAAGTTTCTGTCGCAGTTATGGGCGCAATGGAAGTCTGATTAATGGGGTCCGAAATTTAGCCTCGACGCAGACATATGGCAATCCTAAGGGGAGAAATGGCGGGTCAGGCGGCTGATGAGCGATGTGTGAATCCGCTGGTCACATTGGCCACATTATTCACTTGACTCACAAAACCGACATAAGGGGCATTTCCTGTCAGGGGCGGTGGGCGCGGATGATGAGGTCGGCGGCGTCGGCGGCGATGGCGTGCCGCCGTTCGGGCCGCAGCGGCAGCGTCCCGTACGCCGTCTCGACCCGTCCCTCGGTGATCACCAGGAACGAGAACTGGCGCGCCGCCCTGGCCGGGTCCGGGACCCGCAGCCGCCCGTCGGCGTCGCAGTCACGCAGGTAGTCGACCACCGCGCGGTCCGCCGACGCCGAGCTCCCTCGCCAGGTGCGCTGGAGCTCCGGATGGTGCGCCACCTCCGCGATGGTCAGCCGGTGCAGCGCGGACACGCGGGGTGAGAGCGCGATGTCGAGGATCCGCCCGCCGAGCGCGGTCAGGCCCTCGCGCGGATCCCCGCTCAGGACGACGTCCGCCGTGCCGCCCGCGTCGCCTGCGCTCACCGCCGACCTGGCCTCCTGGATCGCGGCCAGGAACAGCTGCTCCTTGTCCCCGAAGTGGCCGTACACCGTCTGCTTGCCCACCCCCGCCACCGCGGCGATGGCGTCCACGCTCGCCCGGGCGTACCCCTGGTCGGTGAACACCTTGATCGCGGCGTCGAGGATGGCCCGGCGCTTGGCCGGGGAGCGTCGCGGGCCGTGCTCGGCCATGGTCTGTACCCACTTTCTCCGGAGGAGGGCTAGTCTACGAGACGAGACGGTCTAGTCTAGTTTAGGGAGCGACGATGGACGCCGACGTCATCGTGGTCGGGGCCGGGCCCGTGGGGCTGCTGCTCGCCGCCGAGTTACGGCTCGCCGGAGCCAGGCCGCTGGTGCTGGAGCGGCTCGCCGAGCCGAGCGCCGAGCCCAAGGCGCGGGGGATCGGCCCGCTGGC
>NZ_JBSFTC010000653.1:0-2491 GCF_053590415.1 Nonomuraea sp. NPDC003201 | reverse complement strand
CCAGTTCTCGTTCCAGCTGGTGCCGTTGGGATGCCACTCCGACATCCACGTCGGCCGTTCCGTCGGCAGCGGGGAGTCCACGGGGGTGGCGTAGCTGTGCCCGGTGTGGACCTTCACCCAGCGACGGGCCTCGGCGTCGGCCTCGATCGCGGCCGTGTACGCCCTGGCCTCCGTCCAGCCGACCGACTCGCAGCACACCACCCGCACGCCCGAGGCGATGGGACCGAGCACCTTGACGAACTGGGCGGCCTCCTCGGGCGTGAAACGCATGGAGGCGTACAGGGCCGTCCAGTCGGGCTCGTTCGCGAACCCCAGGTCGGTGATCTGGATGCCTTCCCGCGCGTAGAACCTCGTGTACTGCACCAGGTAATTCGCGTAGGCGTGCCGCCACTCCGGCTTCAGCCTGCCGCCGCTCCTGTCCTCGCCGGTGTCCTTCATGTAGCCGGGCGCGCTCCAGGCGACGGCGAAGAACCGCCGCACGCCGTACTCCTGCGCGGCCTTGGCCAGCCACACCTGGCCGTTGTCGTCGCCGTCCCACACGTACTCGGGCGGGGCGTCCGGGCCGCCGGGGTCCTCGGGCTGGATCGACACCATCTCGTCGTACGGGCTGCCCGCCGGGGCCGAGCCGATGCCGAGCCGCAGAATGCTCAGCCCGGCGCCCTTCTCGCGGCTGAACCACAGGTCGAGGATCTCCCGCTGCTTGTCCTCCGGGAGGGCCCTGACGAGTTCGTTCCGCCGGAACGCCATGGAGATCCCGAACCCGTCGATGCTCTGGTGCCGGACTCCATCGTCGATCGTGATCGCCGGTGGATCGGCCGGCAGGGGTTCGTTCATCACGGGAGCTCCGAGCATGTGACTGCGACGACCTTGCTGGCGACCATCCTGCCCGAACCCTGGATCCGGTGCCGTGACGGGTCGCCCGCGTTGAGTGCCACGGGCAGGCCGGCCAGGTCATTGGCCGACGCGACCGCATATTAGTGATCGATCACTTTAGCGTCAACGCTAGGCTGTCCCGCAAGGAGCGAGGAAAGGGGGTCCCCTTGGGCGAGGCCGAGACGCCGCGCGTCACGATCCACGAGGTGGCCCGGCGCGCGGGCGTTTCCCACCAGACGGTTTCCCGCTACTTCCGCCACAACGAGGGCTTGAAGCCGGAGACCCGCAGGAAGATCGACCTGGTCGTCCAGGAGCTCAACTACCGGCCCAACCTGGTCGCGCGCTCCATGCGCACCCGGCGCACCAACCGGCTGGCGATCACCCTTCCCGCCTCCACCTATCTGTGGCCGGTACGCCTGCTCAGCGCCGCCTCCACGGCCGCTCACGCCGAAGGCTTCCAGCTGGAGGTCGTCAGCATGGAGGGCGACCCCCGCGCCAGGGCGGAGCGGATCCTGGAGCTCGCGGGCTCGGGGCAGGTCGAGGGCATCCTGTCCTTGACGCCCCTCGAGATCGACCCCGGGGCGTCTCCGGTCCCCATCGTCGTCACGGGTGACTACGACGACAACCTCCGCAGCGTCAACGAGCTCGCGGACGCCTCTCCGATCCGCGAGATCATCGAATATCTCGCCTCGCTGGGGCACCGAGTCTTCTTCCACATCGCCGGCACGCAGACTTTCGCCTCCGCCCGCAATCGCAAACTGCTCTACGAGCAGACGATCAAGCAGCACGGGCTCACGTCGTACGGCATCGCCCTCGGGGACTGGAGCCCGCAGTCCGGCTACGACGCCGTCCGGGGCCTGCCCGAAGGGAGCGGCGTGACCGCCGTCGTCGCCGCGAACGACCACGTGGCCATGGGCGCCGTACGAGGAGCGCTCTCCCGGGGCTGGCGCGTTCCCGACGACGTCAGCGTGTTCGGCTGGGACGACGAGGAACTCGGGCGCTTCGCCAGCCCGTCGCTCTCCACGGTGGCCGTCGATCGCGAGGTTCAGGGGCGGGAGGCCATGGCCAAGCTCATCGCGGAAGTCCGGGGCGAGCCGGTGCCTGAATCCCCCTCACGGTCGATCAACCGGGTGATCGTACGCGAGACCGTGGGTCCGCCACCGTACGCGTGCGAGCAGGGCGGTGTGTGATCGATAACGCATGGGCCGACCAATAGCTGCGACGGCCACCAACCCGCCCCGCTGAAACTTTCACCCTGCCTTGACATGCGTCGGCCGCCGCCCTTACACCGTTGGGTGTTATCGATAACGCACCTCATGCATCGGATCGGCAGAGAGAGTTGCGCGATGTCCAGACGTAGACCCTTGTTGACCGCCTTAGCGGTCGTGGCGCTCGTCGTCCTGGTGACCACCGGCGGCCCGGCGCTGAGCGCCAGCCTCGGCACCACCACCACACCCGCGGTCAGCGCCTTGGCGGCGACTGCGGGATGCGGCAAGGCTCCAGGACTGGCGAGCGGTACGCGTTCGATCCAGACCAGCGGCAAGAACCGCAGCTACATCCTCAAGGTCCCCGACAACTACGACATGAACCACCCCTACCGGCTGATCTTCGGGCTCCA
>NZ_JBSFTC010000652.1:0-2508 GCF_053590415.1 Nonomuraea sp. NPDC003201 | reverse complement strand
GGAGACGTCGACGTCGGCGCGGACGTCTCCGACCTGCGGGCCCTGCTGTCGGGGGCGCTCGCCATGGAACGCCACGCCCGCGACAGCGACCGCCCCGCCGGCCGGCTGACCGGGCTCCTGCTGGACGCCCTGCTCCCCCGCCCCTGACCCCGCGAAAAGATGGACGCGGCAGGCGCCCGCAGGGCATCCTGTGGCGTGCTGTTGCGCCAGTTGGAGTATCTGGTGGCCCTGGCCCGGGAGCGGCATTTCGCCCGTGCCGCCGCGGCCTGTCACGTCTCCCAGCCGTCGCTGTCGGCGGCCATCCGCAAGCTCGAACGCGAGCTGGACGTGCCCCTCGTCCGGCGCGGCCAGCGCTTCGCCGGGCTGACCCCGGAGGGCGAGCGGGTGCTGCTCTGGGCGCACCGGATCCTCGCCGACGCCGACGCCCTGCGCCAGGACCTGTCGAAGATGCGCGAAGGGCTGTCGGGCACGCTGCGGATGGGCGCGATCCCGACCGCGCTGACCGCCGCCTCGCTGCTGACCACGCCGTTCTGCGAGCGCTACCCGCACGTACGGGTGCTGCTGACCTCGCTGTCGTCGCGGGAGATCACGCGGCGGCTGGCCGAGTTCGAGATCGACATGGCGATGACGTACCTCGACGACGAGGAGGAGTTCGGCGAGGTGCATCCGCTCTACGAGGAGCGCTACCTGCTGCTGACGCCGTCCGACGGCGAGCTGGCCGAGCGCCGGGTGGCGCGCTGGGCGGAGGTAGCCGCGCTGCCGCTGTGCCTGCTGGCCCCCGAGATGCGCAACCGCCGCATCCTGGACGCCAACTTCCGGCAGGCCGGGGCGGTGGCCGTGCCCGCGATCGAGACCGACACCGTCTCGGCCCTGTTCGCGCACGTCGCGACCCACCGCTGGTCCAGCGTGATCGCGCACGCGTGGCTGCACATGTTCGGGGTGCCCGAGGGCATGCGGGTCGTCCGGCTGGAGCGGCCCGCCCGGGAGCCGCGCGTGGGGCTCGTCCTGGCCGGTACGGGCCCGGAGCCGGTGATGGCGCGGGCCCTGCTGGACCTCGCCCGCGACCTCGATCTGCGCGAGGTGTTCGACCGGCTGACCCACGACCACCTGGCATAGGCGCCCTCTATCACCCGATAGGCACAAACGCTTTGACCTGCGGATATACGTCGGCGGACAGTGAGATCATTCCCGACCGACGAGGAGCAGAGGCCATGGCCAAGGTGCTGTGCGTGCTGTACGACGACCCGATCGACGGATACCCGACCACCTACGCGCGGGACGGCCTGCCCGCGCTGACCGGCTACCCGGGCGGCCAGACGCTGCCCAGCCCCAAGGGGATCGACTTCACCCCCGGCCACCTGCTCGGCAGCGTCTCCGGCGAGCTGGGCCTGCGCCGCTTCCTCGAAGAACGCGGCCACACGCTGGTGGTCACCTCCGACAAGGACGGCGACGACTCGGAGTTCGACCGCGAGCTGGCCGACGCCGACGTGGTGATCTCCCAGCCGTTCTGGCCCGCGTACCTGACGGCCGAGCGCATCGCCCGCGCGCCCAGGCTGAAGCTGGCCGTCACCGCCGGCATCGGCTCCGACCACGTCGACCTCGACGCCGCCATCGCCCGCGGCATCACCGTCGCCGAGGTCACCTACTGCAACAGCATCAGCGTCGCCGAGCACGTCGTGATGATGATCCTGTCCCTGGTGCGCAACTACCTGCCGTCCCACCGGACGGTGCTCGACGGCGGCTGGAACATCGCCGACTGCGTCGCCCGCTCCTACGACGTCGAGGGCATGCACGTCGGCACCGTCGCCGCCGGCCGCATCGGCACGGCGGTGCTGCGCCGGCTCAAGCCGTTCGACGTGCACCTGCACTACACCGACAAGCACCGCCTGCCGCGCGAGGTCGAGGAGGAGCTCGGGCTCACCTTCCACGCGGACGCGGCCGCCATGGTCCCGCACTGCGACGTGGTGACCGTCAACGCGCCGCTCCACCCGCAGACCGAAGGGCTGTTCGGGGACGAGCTGATCGGCTCGATGAAGCGGGGCGCGTACCTGATCAACACCGCCCGCGCCAGGATCGCCGACCGCGACGCGATCGTGCGCGCGCTGGAGAGCGGGCAGCTCGCCGGGTACGCGGGCGACGTCTGGTACCCCCAGCCCGCGCCCGCCGACCACCCGTGGCGGACCATGCCGCACCACGGCATGACCCCGCACATCTCCGGCTCCTCCCTGTCGGCCCAGGCGCGTTACGCCGCCGGCACCCGCGAGATCCTCGAATCGTGGCTGGAGGGCACGCCGATCCGCGAGGAGTACCTGATCGTGGAGGGCGGCGCCCTGGCCGGGGCCGGCGCCCATTCCTACACGACCCGGACGCGTTGACGCGACCGGGTTGGAAGGCGGCGGGCGCCGCCCCCCCCCCCCGCCCCCGGGATCCGGGGGCGCGTGCCGTTGGGTTGAGCACCCCCGCCCCGTGGGGGGGCTCGCGCCCCCGGGCCGCCCGTATAGTTGGGAT
>NZ_JBSFTC010000651.1:0-2557 GCF_053590415.1 Nonomuraea sp. NPDC003201 | reverse complement strand
GCCCGCAGCAGGGCCCTCAGGCGGTGGCGGGGTCGTCGCACGGCGGCCAGCGCGCAGAGCGCGGCCAGCGCGGGCGCGACGGTCCAGTCCAGGGAGAACGCGACTCCTTCCGGCCCGCCCCAGCCGGAGACGCAGCCCCGGTCGATGGCCACGTCCGCGAGGAAGGCCAGCGGGCCGGCGCCGTACACCACGAGCACGGCCCCGGCCGCCATCCGCGCGGTCACCCGTCCGATCCGGGGCCGGCCCAGGCGGGTGCTCAGCCAGTGGGCGGCGAAGCCGAGGGCGACCGCCGGCGCGCCCGCGTACCACAGGGGCGGGAAGTACACGGCCACGACCCGCAGCCAGTACCCCTGCTCGTCGAAGAGCTCACGGCCGGGGCAGAACGCGGCGTAGCCGACGTACCCGAAGAAGAAGCGTTCCGGCAGCAGAAACGTGTAGGCCGCCCCGAGGGCGGCGACGGTGAGGGCGGCGCCCCACCATAATCGTGATCTCCATGACACGGACCGCCAACCTACCGCCTCAGCCGCTCAGCGCCTTCAGCGTGGCCGCGCCCCCGGGATCGCGGTCCGTGCTCACCGGCACCCGGGCGACCTCGTCGACCCCCGTCGCGGCGCAGGCGGACAGCCGCGCGCCGACCGCGTCCCCAGCTCCGAGCCACGCTCGTCCGCGTGCGGTACGCACCTTGAAGTGCGTACTTCCCGATGGAGAGCAGCTCTCCGTAGGTTCGTCGTAGCGAAACCTGATGAGGGAGTTATCGATGCGCGCAGTTGTCATTCACGCTTTCGGCGGGCCCGAGGTGCTGGAGATCGTGGACGTGCCGGTGCCCGTAGTCCGGGAGCGGCAGGTCCGCGTCCGGGTCGAGGCGGCGACGGTCAATCCCGTCGATCTGGCCACCCGGTCCGGGGCGCTCAGCGAGGCGGGCCTGCTGCCGGCCCGGGACGTGATCGGCATCGGCTGGGACGTGGCCGGGACCGTGGACGCGGTGGGCCCCGGCGTGACCGGTGTCGTGCCGGGCGAGCGGGTGATCGGCCTGTCGGACCGCCTCGACGTGCCGCTCGGCGCCCAGGCCGAGTACGTCGTCCTCGACGCGGACGCGGTCACCCGCGCGCCGTCGGGCCGTTCGCCGGTGGAGGCCGCGACGTTGCCGCTCAACGGGCTCACCGCGGTGCAGGCGCTCGACCGGCTGGAGCTGGCCGCCGGGCGGACGCTGCTGGTCACCGGCGCGGCCGGGGCCGTGGGCGGGTTCGCCGTGCAGCTGGCCGCCGCGCGCAGGCTGCGGGTGGTCGCGGTGGCCGGCGCCGAGGACGAGCCGCTGGTGCGCGGGTTCGGCGCCGAGTGGTTCGTGCCGCGTACGGCGCGGCTGGGCGAGGCCGTACGCGCTCTCGTGCCGGGCGGCGTGGACGGGGCGCTGGACGCCGCGGTGACCGGGGCGGCGGCCCTGGACGCCGTCCGCTCGGGCGGCGTCTTCGCCGCGCTGGTCGCGGGCGGGGCGCCGCTGCCGTTGCGCGGCACCCAGGTGTTCGATCACTGGATCCGAGCCGACGGCGCCCGCCTCGCGGACCTGGTCGCGCTGGTCGAGGCCGGCTCCCTCACCCTCCGCGTGGCCGAGGCGCTGCCCCTGGACCAGGTCGCCGCCGCCCACCGCCGCCTGGCCAAGGGCGGCCTGCGCGGCCGCCTGGTCCTCGTCCCCTGATCCCCGCCACGATCCGGCGGCGCGACCTCCCCTGAGCCCGCCACGATCCGGCGGCGCGACCCCTCCTGAGCCCGCCACGATCCGGCGGCGCGACGCGCTCATGTGCGGGAGCGGCCGAGGGTGAGGGTGAGGGCGGCGGCGAGGGCCGCGATGGCGGCGTAGGCGACCGTGGTGACGTCGGTGCCGTGCTGCCAGCCGAGCGCGCCGATCGTGGTGGCCATGGCGGCCACGCCCAGGGAGGAGCCGACGTACCGGGCGGTGTTGTTGGCGCCCGACCCCATGCTCGCCCTGGCGAGCGGCACGCTCTCGATGGCCAGATGGGTCAGCGAGGCGTTGATGAGCCCGCTGCCGAGGCCGCCCACCACCAGGCCGGCGACGACCCGCGTCCAGGGGGCGGCGTCCGCGACCCCGAGCGTGAGCAGGGCTCCGGCGGCGGACAGGAGCAGGCCGAGCGCGAGGCGGACGCCCGAGTGGACGCGCAGGTGCCGGGCCAGCAGGGAGGCCAGGAACGACATGCCCGACCACAGCGAGAACAGCACGGCGCTGGTGAGCGGGGTGAGCGAGCGGGTCACCTGGAGCACGGTCGGCAGGTAGCTCATCATCCCGATGACGGCGATCCCGGTGACGAACGCGCCCGAGGTGGCCACCAGGAAGAGCGGGCGGCGCAGCAGGCCGAGCTCGATGAGGGGTTCGCGGCGGCGGTTCTCGATCAGCGTGAACGCGGCCAGCAGCACGACCGCGGCGGCGAACGACGCGTACACGACGGGCCGGTTCCAGCCCAGCCGGCCCTCGGTGACCCCGGCGAGCAGCGCGGCGGTGCCGAGCGCCAGGGTGATCGCGCCGGGCAGGTCGTGCGGGCGGCGG
>NZ_JBSFTC010000650.1:0-2582 GCF_053590415.1 Nonomuraea sp. NPDC003201 | reverse complement strand
GGCGGGCGAGGAAGCGCCGGGCGATCTCGTCCAGCTTCCTGGCCCGGTGCGCGATGTAGAGGGCGCTGGAGGAGGGGATGTGGAGCTTGCCGTAGCCCGCTCACCGCGCACCTGGCCGCCGAGCTGCTGCCGGAGCCGTCGGTCTGCCTGGCGATCAGCCACAGCGGCGCCACCCGCTCGACCGTCGACACCGCCCGCCGCGCCCGCGCCGCCGGGGCGCGGGTCGTGGCGATCACCAGCTACGCCAGCTCGCCGCTGGCCGAGGAGAGCACCTGGGTGCTCGTCGGCGGCGGGCAGGACCTCGTCTTCGGGATGGAGGCGGTCGCCAGCCGCCTGGCCCACCTCACCATCGTCGACACGCTGTCCATGGTCGTGCTCGCGCTGCGCGGCGGCGCGGCCGAGCGGGCGGTGTCGGCCTCCGCCGACGTCACGGCGGACCACAGCTACTGAGAGGGCACAGTGACCAGTCAGACTTTCGACATCGCCGGCGAGCTGCGGGTCAACCGGCTCGGGTACGGCACCGGCATGCTCACCGGGCCCGGCTACTGGGGGCCGCGCCTCGACCCTGACGAGGCCGTCGCCATCCTGCGCCGCGCCGTGGAACGCGGGGTGACGCTCGTCGACACGGCCGACAACTACGGGCCCGACCTGGCCGAAGAGCTGGTGGCGCGGGCGCTGCACCCGTACCCGGACGATCTGGTGGTGGCGACCAAGGGCGGCGTCGTCCGTACGGGCCCCAACGTCTGGCACGTCTCCGGGCGGCCCGAGCGGCTGCGCGCCATGTGCGAGGCGAGCCTGCGCCGGCTCAAGACCGAGACCGTCGACCTCTACCAGCTCCACCGGATCGACCCGGACGTGCCGCTGGCCGACCAGCTCGGCACGCTCGCCGAGCTGCGGCAGGAGGGCAAGATCCGGCACATCGGCCTCGACACGGTCACCGTGGAGGAGCTGGAGCGGGCGCTGGAGATCACGGAGATCGCCTCAGTACAGAACCGCTTCAACCTGCTGGACCGCGAGTCCGCGCCGGTGCTGCGGGCGTGCGAGGAGCGCGGGCTGGCGTTCCTGCCGTGGTTCCCCCTGGGCAACGGCTCGCTGGTCCGCGACGGCCTGCCGGAGGCGGCGCGGCGGCACGGGGCGAGCGCCGGTCAGGTGGCGCTGGCGTGGCTGCTGCACCACTCGCCCGTCATCCTGCCCACGCCGGGCACCGGGTCGCTCGCCCACCTGGAGGAGAACCTGGACGCGGCCGCCGTCGAGCTCACCCCCGACGACCTGGCCGCCCTGGACGCCTTCCAGCCCTAGCGGCGGCGACCAGCTCCTGCATGCTCCCGACACCGGGCTCGGACGCGGTTCCGGTGTCGTCGCTGCGGAACAGCACGGTACGCATGCCCAGCGAGCGCGCCGAGGCCAGGTTAACCGGCCGGTCGTCCACGAACAGCACCCGCTCGGCGGGCACGCCCAGCTCGCCGAGCACCGCCTCGTAGGGCGCCAGGTCGGGCTTTCGGGCCCCGAGATCCGAACCCGTCGCCCGCCAGCTCGTCCAGGGCCTCGCGGGTGCCGGCCGTGAGCTCGTGTTCCCGACAGTAGTGCTCGTCCCGCGCCGTCAGGCCGAGCGCCGCCCAGAACGCGTCCGTGGTCATGCGCCCGAGCGTCACCGAGCGGTACGCCGCCCGGATCTCCTCCTCCGGCGCCGCGCAGCCCTGGGCCCGCAGGTACGGGATGAGCACCCGGCCCTGGACGTTGCCGTACCGGTACAGGACGCTCATCGCGTCAAAGACGATCACCTTCACGAAGATCTCCTCCCGCACCGACGCTACTGCGGCGCGGGATGGCCGAGGCGTCGAGCGCGGGCTTGTGGATTTCTATAAGACGCGGCATGAGAAAGGCATGCCCTTTGCGGGGCGGCCCTTCGGGTGCAATGTGGGAAGGAACCTCAAAGTTGCCCAAGACCAGCTGAGAGGAACTCATCATGCGCGCGAACGTCGGTGACCACCTGATCGTCCACGGCAACGTCGTCGGCCACGGAGACCGGATAGGCGAGATCATCGAGACCCGGGGCGAGAACGGCACGCCCCCGTTCCTGGTGCGGTTCAAGGACGGACACGAGCAACTCATCTTCCCGGGACCCGACGCGGTGGTCGAGCCCGCCGAGGCTGTCTGACCGCTGCCCTCGAGTTGAGCCGTGCCGACCCACACCACACGAATCCGGCCCCGACCGACCCACAGCCGCACTACGACCCGCGAGCCCAGACGCTTGGCCACCGCCCATCTCAACACACTCAACCGAGCTCAGAGATCACGGTGAAACCGTACTGGACCCGCCGGGAACGTCAGTCCAGGCGGGCGCGCAGGGCCTCGGTGAACCAGCCGAGGGCGGGGCTCAGCGGCTCCGGCGCGGGCCAGCCGTTGATGACCGCCAGCAGTTCGAGGTAGTGGTCCCGGCGCGGGTCGTCCGCCTCCTCCAGCCGGTCCAGCAGCCGCCGCCGGAGGGCGGGGGAGTCCGGGAGGCCACGGTCACGCGCGTACGCGGCCACGACCGCCGCCACCACGGAGCCCGCCTCGGGGGCCGCGGGGGCGAGGCCCGC
>NZ_JBSFTC010000649.1:0-2589 GCF_053590415.1 Nonomuraea sp. NPDC003201 | reverse complement strand
GCCAGGGCAACCGCCTGGACTTCGACTTCGACCCACCCGTCCTCTAGCCAGGGCCCGGGCTAGGCGGAGGGGGCGGGGACCGCGATCGCCGTCATTCGCCGACGCCGCCGTCACGCTGCCCGCCACCGCGAGCCTCACCGAGCTGCTCCAGGCCCTCGACCTGCTGGAGGCCCTGCGCCGCCGGCACCTGCCCGGCACCACGCCGGAGGGCCGCGAGCAGGCCGCCGAGCTGTCCGGCACCCTCCTGGAGGCGGCGGTTCGCGCCCTGCCGGGGCTGGCGGGCAGCGATCAGCCGGAGGACGCGGTCGCCCTGGTCGCCCTCGCCTCCCGGGCCGGCGAGGAGCGCCTGGGCCTGCGGATGGACGACGCTCTGGCGGTGCTCGCGCGTACGGCCTCGCCCCTCATGCAGGGGGCGGCGCTGGCCGCCCGCGTGCTGCTGGACCTGGACGGCCCGGCCTCGCTCGGAGACCGGGCGGCCGGCTGGATCGACACCGCCACCGGCCCGGACGGCCGCCTGCGGCTGGCCCGGCTGCTGACCGGCGTGCTCACGGCCGCCGGGCCGCTGCTCCAGTCGGCCCCGGCGGCGCTCGACCCGCTCATGAACCGGGTGGACGGGCTCACGGACAAGGAGTTCCTGGACCGGCTGCCGGCGTTGCGCGGCGGGTTCGACACGCTCAGCCCGGCCGGGCGCGCCCGGCTGCTGGGGGTGGTGTCCGAACGGCTCGGCGACCGGCTCGACGTGGCCCTGCACGCTCCGCCGGCGCTGCTTGCCCTCTGGACCGCCGCCGACGCGGCCGGCCTGGAGGCCCTGCGCGCGCTGCGGCTCCCCATCCCCATCGAGAGCACCCCCGCACCGGCGGAGGAACCGCAGGCCGGGACCTCGGAGGAGCCGGAGGCGGTCGCCGTCCCCGTGACCGACATCCACCGCAGGCTGAGGCCCGCGGACCGGTGGCGGTTGCTGCTCGGCCGGGAGTCAGAAAACCTGCCCCCAAACGCCCGCTCGTACGCCCGCGCCCTGGACGAGCTGTACGGGTCGGGCCGCGGCGAAGGCGCCAACGACTTCGGGCCCGCCCCAGGGGACGGGGGCGGCAAGGAGGCGCCGTTCCCCACGGCACGCGAGTGGTCGGAGGAGCTGGAGGCGCTGTTCGGCACCGAGGTACGCGAGGAGGTCCTGGCCCGCGCCGCCGACGCCGGACGCCACGACGTGCTGACCGAACTCGACCCCGCCTCCGTCCGGCCCTCCGTGGACCTGCTGACCTCCGTGCTGTCCCTGGCGGGCGGCCTGCCGGAGCAGCAGGTGGCCAAGCTGCGCCCGCTCGTACGCCGCCTGGTGGACGAGCTGACCCGCGAGCTCGCCACCCGCCTGCGGCCCGCCATGACCGGGGTCGCCACGCCGCGCCCGACCCGCCGCCCCGGCGGCAAGCTGGACCTGCCGCGCACATTGCGCGCCAATCTGGCGCACACGCGCCGCCTGGACGACGGCCGGCTCGTGGTGGTGCCGGAGCGGCCGGTGTTCAGCACGCGTTCGCGCCGGGAGGCCGACTGGCGGCTGATCCTGGTCGTGGACGTCTCCGGCTCCATGGAGGCGTCGGTGATCTGGTCGGCGCTGACGGCCGCCGTGCTGGCGGGGGTGCCGACGCTGTCCACGCACTTCCTGTCGTTCTCCACGCAGGTGATCGACCTGACCGACCGGGTCAGCGACCCGCTGTCCCTCCTGCTGGAGGTACGCGTCGGCGGCGGTACGCACATCGCCGCCGGGCTCGCCCAGGCCCGTACGCTGGTCACGGTCCCGAGCCGCACGCTCGTCGTGGTGGTCAGCGACTTCGAGGAGGGCTACCCGATCGGCGGCCTGCTCGCCGAGGTGCGCGCGCTGGCCGGCTCCGGCGTGCACCTGATGGGATGCGCCGCCCTGGACGACGACGGCGTACCCCGCTACTCGATCCCCGTCGCCCAGCAACTCGTCGCGGCCGGGATGCCCGTCGCCGCGCTCAGCCCGCTCGCCCTCGCCCGATGGGTGGGCGACCGCCTCCGCGGAGAACACCGGTGAACCCCTCCACGTCAACCACTCCCGAAACCCCTCCGGAGACGGTCCCGTCCGGCTCTCCCGGTGGCGGCGGGCCGCTGCCTCCGGTGACCCCGGAGGTGGTGGCCGCCGCCGTCGAGAGCCTGACCTCTCGGCTGCGCAAGAAGCTGGACGCGGCGATCGAACAGTACGCCGCCCTGCCCGTCACGGCCGGTGGCGAGGGCCTGCGGATCGCCTGCGGCGAGGACGCGGTCGTCACGCTCTCGCCGGGGCCGTCCGGGGTGATCGCCGACGGTGACCAGGCGTCGTGCAGTTGCCTGCTGGCGCCGCGCTGTCTGCATCGTGCGGCCGTACTGAGTGCCTGCCCGATCGGGGACGCGCTCCCCGGCGGAGAGGAGGCCACCTCCCGCGGCTCCTCCGACGCCGAACCCGCGCTCGCCGGATCCGACGGCGCGCAGGCGGCCGAGGGGGTATTTCTAAGAGACCAGCCCCAAATCGGAAATGTCGGCAGACTGCCTAACCGTGCCTTTCTCCTGGTACGGCGCCGCGGCCATCGGCCTGGTGCT
>NZ_JBSFTC010000648.1:0-2625 GCF_053590415.1 Nonomuraea sp. NPDC003201 | reverse complement strand
CCCGCCTCCAACCCGGCCACCACATCCATGTCATCACCCCGCGCGGTCACCATGATGATCGGCACCTGCCCGGCAGCCCGGATACGCCGGCACACCTCGAACCCGTCCATCCCCGGCAACATCAGATCAAGCACCACCACATCGGGAAGATGCGCACGCAGCCGCTCCAGCCCCTGCTCACCGGACTCCACCGCGCTCACCCGATGCCCATGCCGGGTCAGGGCCAGCTCAAGACCCTCCCGCACAGCCGGGTCATCCTCGATCAACAACACCCGCGACACGCCGCCGCCTATCACCGCACGCTCCGTAACTTGCCCGCCGGTCCACCCCGTCCACTGTCGACCGGCCGTGTCCCCACCCCGTCCGCGCCATGTCATCGTTGTGTCACGATCACGCCGGTCCTCGCCGCCGTCGACAAACGGTGACATCGGGCGGACGGCGCGCGCACATTCGGCGCCAATCGTAGTTCGTCATGGACGAACCACGCACCATCCCCCTTCGGCCCCGAGACCGGCTGTATGCCGTGGTCACGCTGGTGCTGGCCGTGCTCCTGCTCCCTGCGGCGTTCCTCCGCAGCCCCGGCCAAGCCCGCGAACGCGCCTGCCACTGGGCGTTACGGATGCGATTCCCGGCCGAGGACCTGACCGGGCTCACCGACGGCGCCAGGGCGGCGTTCACCGCGGCCCGCACCGAGGCGCTGTGGCGTCACGGCCAGCTCCTCGGCCTCACCTCGGGCTACCGCGACCCCCTCGTCCAGCAACAGATGTTCGAGGAAGAGGTGCGCCGCCGCGGCTCCGCGACCTTGGCACGCATGCTCGTGCTGCCACCGGCGGAATCCTCCCACGTCAAGGGCATCGCGCTGGACGTGCGCCCCCACGAAGGCGCGCGCTGGCTGGAGGAACACGGCGCCCGCTACGACCTGTACCGCATGTACGACAACGAGTGGTGGCACTTCGAGTACCGCCCGGACCGTGGCGGCAGGCCACCACGACGACGGCCCCACCCCGGCGTCGGCTACGTCATCGACAACGAGGACTAGGGTTCGCTGGGATCAGGCGCCGCCGGTCGCGCGGATGGTGTTGGTCAGGCTGCGGCACATGGCGTCCGAGTCGGCGATCCACAAGATCATGAACTTGTATCCCCGGGCTTCTCTGGACTCGGCGTCGGCGCAGAACTTCGGTGCCGGCGGGCCGTCGGCGCGGAAGCCGACGTCCGGGAGGAACGGCACCTGCTTCAGCAGCAGGCAGATGGCCTCCTCCGCGGCGGCTTCCAGATCCCCGCGCACCACTGCCACCAGGCCCACCGACCAACCGTACTTCGGGTCCTGGTAGATCGACACCGCCAGGTGGTCGTTCTCGTAGGCGCAGTCCACCGCGTCGGCGGCCACGGTCACGCGGGTGGCGAAGGTCCTGAGCCCCTGACGGAAGGAGCGCAGTTCCGCTTCCTCGGCCATCTTCTGCTCCGGGATGACATCCAGAGCCATGCCGATCAGACCGTTCACACCGAGGCAGGGATTCGTGGCGATCCGCTCGACTCCCTCCGGGGAGGGCAGCAACGACCGGGTGATCGGGCCTGCGGCCGGACAGAAGCCCTTCTTGGGCGGCGCTTTCGTCTGGGCCGCCTGAGGGGGTGTGGCTTGTTGCGGGAAGTCCTCGCACGCGGTGACGAAACTCAGCGCGAGGATGGCCGTCAGCAGCATGTTCAGGGGGGAGCGACGGGACATGGGAGTCCTTCCGGCACCGGAGGCAGTCCCTTGGATGCTTCCTGGCGACGGCGGAAATGGCATGAGTAGCCCCTACTCATGTGCCTGTGTGTGAGCCGGCCGCCTCGCCCACCAGGGGTCCAGGTCGAACGGCCGGCTGGTGCTGCGGCGGGCGGAGCCGTCCTCGGGCCCGAGTGGCGGGACGGCTCCGCCCGGGGTGCCTACGCCCAGGGCGAGGCGACGACCCAGCTCACGTCGTCGGCCCACGAGGTCGCGCTGTCGAAGGTGTTCGATCCGCCCTCGCTGCCGATGTAGACGATGTCGTTGTAGTGACGCAGCAGGCGGTTCGGGAAGTTGAAGGAGGCCCACGAAAGGCCCTGGCCGTTCATGCCGGGCTGCGGGCAGAACGTGGCGTCGTTGGCGAACAGGGCGCTGCCGTCGTTGGCGTTGCGGTAGAGCTGGTAGTTGCTGTGCCGCAGGTAGCTGCCGGGGTAGTTCTTCGACTCGAACGACACGCAGGAGCTGTAGGCCAGGCCGTTGCGCACGATCCATGTGGCGTCGTTCTTGTCCAGGGACGAGCTGCTGGAGGTGATCACGGACGTGACGGCCTGGTCGTTCTGGTGGCGGATGTAGCGGCCGGTGCAGCAGGCCGTCGTCGCGCGCAGCGAGATCGACGTGCCGGCGGCGGGTGTCCCGCTGGGACGGGCGGCCGTCGTGTAGCCGGCGGCGACGATGCCGGCCTGCACCGCGTTCTCGGTGGCGTCCGAGGGATAGCCGGAGGTCATCACGCCTTCGTAGAAGGTGCCGGCGGAGCCGTTGCTGTTGTCGCCGCCGATGCCGAGGATGATGGCCCCTTCCTTCTTCATCGGGTTGTAGCCCGCGACGTTGGGGCGTGCCCCGTTGTAGTAGGTGGACAGGTTGCC
>NZ_JBSFTC010000647.1:0-2648 GCF_053590415.1 Nonomuraea sp. NPDC003201 | reverse complement strand
CTCCAGCGGGAGGCGGGTGAGCCACGGCGCGCGGCACCTCGTGCTCGGGGCGTGGGGGTGCGGGGTGTTCCGCAATGACCCGCATGAGGTCGCCGCGGCCTTCCACACCCACCTGGCCGAGGGCGGGGTGTTCGAACGGGTGGTGTTCGCGGTGTGGGCCCGGTCGGAGGAGTCGGCCAACCGGGCCGCGTTCGCCGAACGCTTCGCGGCCGGGTGAGCGTGTCGGCGCAGGTTGCTCGACCGCGTATAAATTGCGGGGATGACCTTCGATGATCTCATCCCGTCCGCCGGTGAGTCGCCGCTGGTATCGCGGCCGGTGACCCAGGCCGTGATCCTCGCCGGTGGCAAGGGATCACGCCTGCGCCCTTACACCGACACCCACCCCAAGCCGATGATCGAGATCCCGGGCACCGGCCTGCCCATCATCGGCCACCAGCTGGAATGGCTGGCGGCGGAGGGAGTGACCGACGCCATCATCTCCTGCGGCTACCTCTCCGAGGTCGTGCTCGACTGGCTGAGCCGGGCGAGTCTGCCGCTCAAGGTGACCCCGGTGATCGAGACAGAAGCGCTCGGGCGTGGTGGCGGGCTGAAGTTCGCCGCCGCCTCTCTGCCCCGGCCGGATGAGCCCTGGTACGCCACCAACGGCGACATCTGGACCCGCTTCAGCCTGCGCGACATGGCGGACTTCCACCATGAGCGCGACGCCCATGCCACCCTCGCCCTGGCTCGTCCCCGGCTCCCTTGGGGCACCGTCGACATCGACCGTTTCGGCAACGTCCTGGACTTCGTCGAGGCTCCGCCGTCGCCCTATCCGATCAATGCCGGGGTCTATGTCTTCTCCGCCGAGTTCGCCTCGATGCTCCCGGATGTCGGCGACCATGAGCGGAGCACGTTCCCCTACCTCGCCCGCCAGCGTCGCCTGGCGGGTTATGAGTTGCCGCAAGGGGTGTACTGGCGGGCCATCGACACCGCCAAGGATCTGAACGAGGCCGCCAAGGAACTGGCCGCCTTCCGCAAGAGGAACACGGCGTCCTGATCGCGCCGGACGGATAATCATCACTCAAAAGAGTGCGTGGCGCGTTACTTCATTTTCGCCGTGATGCCGGGGAGTGTGGACCGTACGCCCATCTCTGCAGGGAGGATGACGTTGTCGACATCCGTGGGCCAGGAACCCACTCCCCCGAACGTGCCGTTCCTCGATGTCCTGGATCCGGCTTTCGACTTCGGCGCCCCCGAGGTCTTCGCGGCCCAAGCGGAAAGCTGGTACGCGACCAGCCCCATCGGCCTGCTCGTGCTGCGCTATGAGCAGGCCAACGACCTCTTACGCGACCGGAGGCTGGACCACAACGGCAAGCGGTACCTGGAGACGAACGGGGTCTTCGACGGCCCGATCTACGACTGGTTCGTCCCGATGATCGTCAACCACGAAGGGGAGGATCACCGCCGCCTGCGCCGCCTGACGAGCAAGGCGTTCACCGCGCGCACGGTGGAGAGCCTGCGGCCGTTCATCCGGGAGCAGGCCGAGCAGCTGACCGAGGGCCTGGCGTCGGCCGGGACGTGCGAGTTCGTCGAGGACTTCGGCTCCCGGCTGCCGCTGACGGTCATGTGCCGGTTGCTCGGCGTGCCGCCCGAGGACTACGACGTCTTCGGAGCCTGGACCAGGGACATCGGCCTGGTCTTCAGCCTCGCGACCGGCGGCGATGTCGTCGCCAGGGTGGAAGCTGCGGTACGCGGACTGAACGACTACGCCGACTTCCTCATCGAGGAGAAGTCGGCCAGGCCCACCGACGACCTCAGCTCCGCCCTGGTCGCGGCCTACCAGGCCGACGACGGCCGCGTCACCAGGGACGAGCTGCGCAACCTGCTGGTCACGCTAGTGTTCGGCGCGCAGGACAACACCCGCTACCAGCTCGCGAACGCCATGGTCGTCTTCGCCGAGCACCCCGACCAGTGGACCCTGCTGGGGCAGCGGCCGGAGCTGGCGGCCCAGGCCGTCGAAGAGGTGATGCGCTGGCTTCCCTCGGCGGGCACCATCTACCGGTTCGCCGCGGAGGACTTCGACTACGAGGGACTGCACATCGCGCGCGAGACGTTCCTCACGATGTGCGTGAGCATCGCCCAGCGCGATCCGCGTGCGCACAAGAACGCCGATCGATTCGACATCACGGCGGTCAGGGACAGTCCCCCGCTGCAGTTCGGCGCGGGCCCGCACCACTGCCTGGGCGCGGCTCTGGCCCGCGTCGAGATCGGGGAGGCGCTTCCCATCCTCGCCGCCCGGCTGGGCCCGCCCTCCGTCGCGGGGCCGGTCGCCTGGCAGGGCCCCCTCGGGATCCAGGGCCCGGACACGCTGCCGCTGCGCTTCGGCTGATCAGGACCGGCGGCCCGCCCTCCTCCGGGGAGGGCGGGGTTCCGGGGCGCTCACGGCCGGGAGACGCCGTGGTAGTGCGGCAGATCGAGCGGCGGCACCGGGAAGCCACCTGCCGCCGGCTCTTCGGACAGTTCCTCGAACTCGGCCTCGACCTGGGCCTTCTGGGCCTCCTTGCGCCGCTGGCCGACGGTGTCGAACCGCATCCAGATGGCCAGCCCGCCGATCACGACGATCCCGGTGACCACGAGGGCGATCATCCGGGACTCCTCGTTGAGCATCA
>NZ_JBSFTC010000646.1:0-2651 GCF_053590415.1 Nonomuraea sp. NPDC003201 | reverse complement strand
GCGCGGCCGCCGCGTGGAGCAGCGGCCCGACGTCGGTCGTCTCGTCATGCTTGCTGCCGACGCTCAGGTGCGAGGTCATATGGGTCAGGTGGCCGAGCAGCTCGTCGTAGTGCTGGGCGACCACGTAGACGCGCTGCACCGACAGGCAGTTCTGTCCCGCGCACCCGAACGCCCCTTCGGCTATCGCCTGCGCGGCCGCCATCAGGTCCACGCCGTGGTCGACGATGACGGGGTTGGACCCGCCCAGCTCCATCAGCAGGGTTCGGGCGCCGGCCAGGCGGGCCACCTCGTCGGCGGTGCGGATCCCGCCGGTGAAGGAGACGACGTCGACGCCGGGGTGCGACACCAGCTCCCGCCCGGCGGTCGGGCCGCCCGGCAGCACGGCGATCCGGTCGCCGGGAACGCCCGCCTCGAGGAGCAGCTCGGCCAGGGCGAGCGCGGACAGCGGCGTCGCCTCGTGCGGCTTGACCGCGATGACGTTGCCGGACAGCAGCGCCGGGCCGACCTTGTGCGCCACGAGGTTCAGCGGGTCGTTGAACGGGGTGATGGCGGCGACGACCCCCAGCGGTTCCCTGCTGCTCCACCCGAGCCGGTCCGCGCCACGGGAGGTGTCCTCGAACGGCACGCTGGCGCCCTGCAGGGCGTGTCCCGCACCGGCGGACAGCTGCAGGGTCTCCCACCGCCCGGGCCACCTCCCGGCGGGCATCCCTGACCGTCTTGCAACCCTCGGAGCCCACGATGGCGGTGAACCGTTCGGCCTGCCGCCTCAGCAGTTCGGCGGCACGGTGCAGGGCCTCCCGGCGCTGCCACAGCGGCCAGTCGGCACGGTCGGCGGCGGTGCCGGCCCGGAAGGTGTCCACGAGCGCGTCGACGGCCGCGCGCACTTCCGCGGCGGTGCTGTCGGCGACCTCGCCGAGGAAGGCGCCGGTCTCGGGGTCGGTGACGGCGGTGTGCCGTTCGGTCTCCCGCCAGCGTCCCCCGGCGAACGCCTTACCGGGCGGAGTCCAGCGGGTGGCGGCGGACGGGGCGGTTTGTCCGGTCATCAGGCTCATGCGGGGATCTCCTCAACGACCAGCCGGCTCCGGCTCTCCGCGGAGCGGTGACAGCGGACGTAGTGGCCGTTTCCGTTGTCGACGAGGTCGGGTTGCTCGGTGCGGCAATGGTCGGTGGCCAGCGGACAGCGGGTGTTGAAGCGGCAGCCGGGAGGCGGAGAGACGGGGCTGGGCGGCTCGCCTTTCAGCTGGTCCGGCTCACCGGCGTCGATGCGGTGTCCCTGACCGGAGTGCAGCAGCGCCAGGGTGTAGGGGTGCAGGGCGCCCGTGAAGATGTCGTCGTGCGTGGCCATCTCCACGATCTGCCCGAGGTAGAGAACCGCCACCCGGTCGGCGAGGAACTTCACCACCCTCAGGTCGTGGGAGATGAACAGCATGCTCAGCCCGCGCGACCGGCGCAGATCGACCAGCAGGTTCAGGATGGTCGCCTGCACCGAGGCGTCCAGGGCCGACACGGGCTCGTCGCAGACGAGCAGCTTGGGTTCCAGCAGGAGGGCTCTGGCGATGACCACCCGCTGCAACTGCCCCCCGGAGCAGTCGCCCGGCCGGCGCTCCAGGAAGCTGTGGTCCAGGCCGACCTCCGCCAGCGCGGTGGTCACCCGCCGCAGGCGTTCCTGCGGCGTGCCGATGCGGTGTTGCTGCAGGGGGGCGAGCATCGATTCCCGCAGCGTCATGCGCGGGTCCAGCGCGGAGTGCGGGTCCTGGAAGACCAGCTGCGCCGACCGGCGCAGCTGACGGAGCTGGGCGCCGCGCAGCTTGCCGACCCTCAACCGATCGACCTCGATCCGTCCGGAGTCGATCGGTACGAGGCCGAGCAGGAGCCGGGCCAGAGTGCTCTTGCCCGAGCCGGACTCGCCGACCAGCCCCAGTACCTCCCCCTCGCGGATGGCCAGGGACACGTCGTCGACGGAGTGCACGTGCGGCCGGCGCCCGAAGCCGTTCCGCGCCAACGGATAGTGCTTGGTGACGTGGTCGATGACGGCGATGTCGGAGCTCTGCGCGGGGTCGTTCATACCGGGACCCGTCGTCGGGGGTCGATGGTGACCCAGCAGCGTGAGCTGCGACGGGTGCCGCAGCCGGCGAGATCGGGTTCCTCGCTGTCGCAGTGGGAGCCCAGTTCCCCGTCACTGGCCGCGACGTCGCAGCGCGGGCGGAAGCGGCAGCCGTGACTGACCGCGCGTGCCGCGGTGGCGTTGCCGGGGATGGTGTGCAGATGGCCGGTGTCGTCGGTCTGCAGGGTGGAGCAGCGCAGCAACGCCTGGGTGTAGGGGTGCTCGGCGGCGGTGATGACCTCGGCGGCCGGTCCGTCCTCGACGATGCGGCCCGCGTACATGACGGCGATGCGGTCGGCGATGGAGGCGACGGTGGTGACGTCGTGGGAGATGAACAGGACCGACATTCCGGTCTCGACCTGCATGGCGGCGATCAGCCGGAGAATCTGCGCTTCGACGGTGACGTCGAGGGCGGTGGTGGGCTCGTCGGCGATGAGGACGTCCGGGTGGGCGGCCAGCGCCATGGCGATCATGACGCGCTGGGCCATGCCGCCGGACATCTGGTGTGGATGCTCACCGGCGCGGCGGTCGGGATCCCCGATCCCGA
>NZ_JBSFTC010000645.1:0-2652 GCF_053590415.1 Nonomuraea sp. NPDC003201 | reverse complement strand
ACGGCGGCTCCTACCGCAGGCAGCCATCCTCGTTCGACTCCAACGTCTACCCGTCGTTCCGGAGGCGTACTCGTCGAGCCCCGCCTCCCGCATGCGCTCGGTCGAGCCGTTCTTGGCCTGCTCGCGCAGGAACTGCCCGATCGCCTTGCCCACGCCCGGTCGGCGGGTGTGCCGCTGAGCGTCGCCGTGCACAGCGCGTGGGCGGTGACGCTGGGCGGCATCCTGCCGGGCAAGGACGTGGTGTTCGGCTCCACGGTGTCCGGGCGCGACGCGGACGTGCCGGGCATCAAGGACATGGTGGGCCTGCTCATCAACACGATCCCCGTACGCGTCCGATGGGACGGCGCCACCACGACGGGCGAGCTGCTCGCCTCGGTGCGGGACCACCAGAGCGCGGTGCTGCCGCACCAGCACGTCTCCCTGACCAGGATCGGCCGCCAGGCCGGAGGCGGGCCCCTGTTCGACACCCTGGTGGTGTTCGACGTCGCGGCCGACGTGGACGGTCTGCGCAGGCCCGGCGACGAGTTCGCCATCACCGGCATCGTGAACGAGGGGGCCCCGCACTACCCGCTGACGCTGGTGGTGGAGCGCGCACGCGACGGCCGTCCCCGATTCAACCTGATCTATGACGGCGAGCTGCTGCGGGAGGCGCGCGCCCAGGCGATCCTGCGCGCGTTCACCCGGGCGCTGATCGGCCTGCTCACCCGGCCGGACGACCTGGTGCCGGGCGGCGCCGGGCAGCCCGCGCGGGTCACCCCGGCGACCTTGGGCGAGCTGTTCGACGCCGCCGCGGAGCGCGACCCGGCCGCCACCGCCGTCACCCGGTGCGGTCTCGACGGCGGCACCCGGTCGCTGTCCTACGGCGAGCTGGCGGAGGCGAAGAACGAGCTGGCCGCGGCGCTGCGGGCGGCCGGGGTCGGGCCGGGTCAACGGGTCGCCGTCGCCGTCCCGCGCTCCGTCGAGCAGGTCGTCGCCCTGGTCGCGATCGTCAGCGCGGGCGGCGCGTACGTGCCGCTGGATCTGGCGTACCCGGACGCACGGCTGGAGTACGTCCTCGCCGACGCCGCCCCGCAGGTCGTGCTCGTGGACCGGGACCAGCGGGACCGGTTCACGGAGCTGGCGGCCAGGGCGGGTGTTTCGGCCCGCGTGCTCGTCCAGGGAGACGAGCTGCCGCTGGACGCGACCGCGGCCGAGGTGAGCCGGCACGACCCGGCGTACGTGATCTACACGTCCGGATCGACCGGCAGGCCCAAGGGGGTCGTCGTCCCGCACTCCAGCGTGGTGACGCTGCTCGCGAACACCCGGCCGGACATGGACTTCGGCCCGGACGACGTGTGGGTGCAGTTCCACTCCTACTCCTTCGACTTCGCGGTGTGGGAGCTGTGGGGCGCGCTGGCGCACGGCGGTGAGCTGCTGGTGCCGGAGTACGGGCTGACCCGCTCCCCGGTCGACTTCCACCGGCTGGTCCGCGAGCGCGGAGTGACCGTGCTCAACCAGACCCCGTCGGCGTTCTACCAGTTCATGGAGGCCGACCGGCACGCCGGCGAGCCGGTCACCGCGCTGCGCCGGATCATCTTCGGCGGCGAGACGCTGGACCTCGGGCGGCTGCGCGGCTGGGTCGAGCGGCACGGCACCGGCTCGCCCGAGCTGGTCAACATGTACGGCATCACCGAGACCACCGTCCACGTCACGCACCGGGTGCTGACCGACGCGGACTTCGCCGCCGGCGACGACGCCAGCCCGATCGGCGGCCCGATCCCCGGCCTGGTCACCTACCTGCTCGACGACCGGCTTCGGCCGGTGCCGCCGGGCCGGGTGGGCGCCATCTACGTCGCCGGCGACCAGGTGTCGCTCGGCTACCTGGGCCGGCCGGGGCTCACCGCGAGCCGGTTCGTGGCGGACCCGTTCGCGGGCGACGGCTCCCGCATGTACCACACGGGCGACCTCGCCCGCCGCACGCTCGACGGCGAGCTGGAGTTCGCCGGCCGCGCCGACGACCAGGTGCAGCTCAAGGGCTTCCGCATCGAGCTCGGCGAGGTGGAGTCCGCGCTCAGGGAGCTGGACGGCGTGGTCGACGCGGCCGTCACCGTGGCGGGCAGCGGGGACCACCTGGTCGCGCACGTCGTGGGCCGCGTGCCGGGCGACGTCGCCGGCCTGCTGTCGGCGAAGCTGCCCGCGCACATGGTGCCGCGCCGCGTGCTGCGGGTCGAGGCGCTGCCGCTGACCGTCAACGGCAAGCTGGACCGCAAGGCCCTGAGCGAGCACGCCGGGCGGGACGACGCTCCGGTGCCCGCGAGCGACTCCGAGCTCGCGGCGCTGGTGGGCATCTTCGCCGACGCGCTGCCCGGCTGCGAGGTGGACGCCGACACCGACTTCTTCAGGGCCGGCGGCGACAGCATCGTCATCATCACCGTGGTCAACCGGGCCAGGGCACTCGGCCTGCCGATCACCCCACGGGACGTGTTCCTGCTCAGGACGCCACGCGCGCTCGCCGGACACCTGGGAGCACCCCAGGCGGCGGAGCCGGTGCCCGCCGCTCATGAGGACGGTCCGCTGACGCCGACGCCGATCATCCTGCGACAGCGGGGGCTGGGCGGCTCTCTCGCCCGGTTCGCCCAGGCCAGGACGCTGGTGGCGCCCGAGGGGACCGGG
>NZ_JBSFTC010000644.1:0-2656 GCF_053590415.1 Nonomuraea sp. NPDC003201 | reverse complement strand
AGGTCGAGTGCGCAGCCGTGGGCGAGCAGGTCGCGCGCCTTCGGCCCGCCGACGAACAGGGTGGTGCGCTGCGCCGAGACGTCCACGATCGAGCCGTGCCGCTCGCCGAGCTCCTTGCGCAGCAGCTCGGGCCGGTATCCGGGCGGGGCGATCACCAGCCACTCGTCCGGCCCCAGCCAGGCCGCGGTGACCTCGCCGGAGGTGATCGCGGTGTTCGGCTCGACCGGCAGCGGGACGCCGAGGTCGGTCCCGGGGGCCACCCGCACGTTGACGTGGGTGAGGAAGGGGATCTCCCGCAGCGTCAGCGCCCCGCCGCGCGAGGCCGCCTCGAAACGGCCGGCGAACGCCCCGGCCGGACTCCTGCGCTCAACCATCGCGACGCGCTCCTTCGGGGTCGTACAGGACGTGAGACGTGACGGTCACCGGCACCATGGAGTCGCCCACGGGCGCGTAGAGCCGCTCGCCGTGGCGCGACTGCCCGCCCTTGAGCAGGGCCAGCGCGAACGTACGGCCGAGCGCCGCGCTGCGGTAGCTGGAGGTGACGTGGCCCAGCATGGGCACCGGCGGCTCGGGCAGCTCGGCGGAGGCCACCAGGTGGGCGCCCTCCGGCAGCAGGAAGCCGTGCTCGTCCGGCAGCAGCCCGACGAGCTGCTTGCGGTCGGGACGCGAGCTGTCGGCCCTGGCGTGGGAGCGTTTGCCCACGAAGTCGGGCTTCTTCTTCGACACCACCCACGACATGCCCAGATCCTGCGGCGTGATGGTGCCGTCGGTGTCCTGGCCGACGATCGGGTAGCCCTTCTCGGCCCGCAGCACGTGCATGGTCTCCGTGCCGTACGGCGTGACCAGGCCGGTGTCCATGATCGCGGTCCACAGGCGGAGCCCGTCCCAGGAGGTCACGTTGATCTCGTAGGTTAGCTCGCCGGAGAAGCTGATGCGGCACACCCGGGCGGGGATCCCGGCCACCTCGGCCTCGCGCCAGGTCATGAACGGGAAGTCGGCCGCCGAGACCGCCAGCTCGGGCGCCAGCGCCGCGAGGACCTCGCGCGAGCGCGGCCCGACCAGCGCGACCGTCGCCCACTGCTCGGTCACCGAGGTGAGGTGCACCCGCAACGACGGCCATTCGGTCTGCAGCCACTCCTCCATCCAGTCCAGCACCGCGGCGGCGTTGCCGGTCGTGGTGGTGACCAGGAAGTGGTCGGCGGCCAGGCGGATGACGGTGCCGTCGTCGAAGACCATGCCGTCGGCCCGGCACATCACGCCGTACCGGATCGAGCCGACGGCCAGCGAGCTCATCAGGTTGGTGTAGAGCCGGTCGAGGAACTCTCCCGCGTCCGGGCCGATCACGTCGATCTTGCCGAGCGTGGAGGCGTCCATCGCCGCCACGTCCTCGCGCGCGGCCCGGCACTCGCGCAGCACCGCCGCCTCCATGGTTTCGCCCGCGCGCGGGTAGTACCACGGCCGCTGCCACTGCCCGACGTTCTCGAACAGCGCCCCGTGCTCGGCATGCCACTCGTGCAGCGCCGTCACCCTGACGGGGTCGTGCAGCGCCCCGCGGTCGCGCCCGGCCAGCGCCGCGAAGCTCACCGGCGTGTACGGCGCCCGGTAGGAGGTGATCCCGACCTCGCCCACCGGCACCCCCAGCGCGTGGGCCACCACGGCCGAGGTCAGCAGCCCCGACGTCTTGCCCTGGTCGTGCGCGGTCCCGGCGGTGGTGTAGCGCTTGACGTGCTCGACCGAGCGCAGCCCCGCGCCGGTGGCGCGCAGCACGTCGGCCGCGGTGACGTCCCGCTGCAGGTCCACGAAGTGCGCACCGAGGTCGTCCGCCGGCACCAGCCAGTACGGCGTCCCCCCGGGCCCCGGCGGCACCGGCCCCGCGTCCCCGGCGCCGTCGGCAAGGCAGCCCTCCAGCGTGAACACGCCCCTGGCGGCCCCGGCCACGCGGACCTTCTGCCGCGAGACCCCGGGCACCAGCGCGGCCAGGTCCTCGTCGTAGCGCAGCGTCCCGCCCGCCTGGCTGAACAGGTGCACCACCGGGTTCCACCCGCCGGACACCAGCACCAGGTCGGCCTCGATCTCGGTCCCGCCGGCCAGGACGGACGAGACCTCGCCCGCGCCCCTGGCGGCCTCGACCGCCTGCCCGGCCAGCACCTCGATGCCGCGCCGCCGGGCCTCGGGCAGCGGCCCGGGGGAGGGGCGCACGTCCACGATCGCGGCCACCTCCAGGCCGGCGTCCGCCAGGTCGAAGGCGGCCTCGTAGGCGCTGTCGTTCGTGGTGAAGACCACGGCCCGGCGCCCGGGCAGCACGCCGTACCTGACGGCGTAGGTGCGCGCGGCCCCGGCCAGCATCACGCCGGGCAGATCGTTGCCCGCGAAGGCGATGGGCCGCTCGTGCGCGCCGGTGGCCAGCACGACCCGGCCCGCCCGGATGCGCCAGATCCGCTCCCTGGCCACGTGGGCGGGGGCGGCGGCGCCGAGGTGGTCCGTGCGGCGCTCGACGGCCATGAGGTAGTTGTCGTCGTAGTAGCCGAAGACCGTGGTGCGGCGCAGCACCGTGACGTCCGGCAGGCGCTCCAGGCCGGCCGCCACCGCCGCCGCCCACTCGTGGCCGCCTTGCCCGGCAGGGCTGCCCGGAATGTCCTCGGTGGTGCCCAGCAGG
>NZ_JBSFTC010000643.1:0-2705 GCF_053590415.1 Nonomuraea sp. NPDC003201 | reverse complement strand
GCGGTGGCGGCCGGGCTCGCCCTGGCCGCAGGTCCCGCCGCCGCCACCCTGCCCTTCGCCACGGTCGCGTCAGCCGCCCAGGCGGCCACCGCAGGCTGCGAAGTACACATCGGGCCCACCAGCAATCCGGCAACTACATCAAGGGGTTCGGCAGCAAGCTGAACTGCGGCAACGGCGACAGTTGGCTGCAGATCCAGCGCAAGCGCTGGTATGGGTGGGAGCCCATGGCGCCCAAGGTAACGGTGCGCGGAAGCGGCGTGATGTACCGACCTCCTACTTTTACAAGGGCACGGGCAAGCACACCTGGCGCGGCACGTGATGCGGAAACTCAGCGGCGATGCCGTGTTCAAGTTCTCCAACGAGATCAGAGTCACCTGCTGACACGGGGAGCTTTCAGCAGCCAGTCACCGCTGCCTCTGAGCCCGAGGGCGCCTGTCGTCGCCGGTGGGATAGACAAACGCGGCACCGGTCTCCGCTTCTTCCGGGGCCTGGCCCTCGTCTGCCGCCAGGCTGATGGACAGCCGGGCGGCGGCGGGGATGCGGGCGATGCGGCGTGAGGGCCGGTCGGCGTCAAGCATCCAGTGGTTCGTCCAGGACTTCGAGCCAGCCGTTGACCATCCGCACCTTCTTGCCGAGCGCCTGCGAGATGGCGGCCTGCCATCGGGGATCGTGGTCGCGATGGGTGCCGATCTCCTTGAACGGTGCTCGGCCGCGCAGGCCTGCGGGGTCGAGGTCGTCCGGGAGTCTCAACAACGACAGCTTGGTGAGTGCCGGGAGGTCGGCTATGCCGCCGAGGTCTTCCAGCGCGGGGCTGCCCCACAGGGTCAGCTGGCGCAGCGACGGGAGATCGTGGCCGGTTCCTGGCGTGCGCAGCCCGCCGCATCCGTCCAACCACAGATCGGACAGTGCGGGCAGGTCGCCAAGCCCGTCGAGGTTGTCCAGGATGTCACAGTGGCGGATGGTGAGCTCGTTCAGCGATGCCGACCGAGGGAGTGAGGAGGCGTCGGTGACAGGTTGCCCGGAGAGGAGGAGCTTACGCAGCGCGGGCACGGCGGACAGAGGCGAGAGATCGCGCACCTCGGGGCTGTCGACGATCGAGACCCACCGGAGCGACGGCAGCTGTTCGACGCCTTCGAGCGAGGCGAGGCCGGCGCACCCGGAGATCACCAGCCCTTCCAGCCCGGTGAGGCCGGTGATCCCTCGTAGGTCGGTCAGCTTGTCGCAGCCCGTCAGGCTGAGGCGGGTGATCCCGGGAAGCGTGCCGAGGCCCCGCAGGGACGTGAGCCGGGCGCATCCCTCGATCTTCAGGGTAGTCAAGGCCGGTTTATCGCCGAGCCCTTCGAGGTCTTCCAGACGGACGCATCGAGAGACGTTCAGTTCGGTGAGAGCAGCGAGTTCCGTTAGGTCGGCGAGATGACTGATGCCGGTCCTGGACAGATCGAGCCTTTCGAGGCCGGTGAGAGCCTTGAGCGGGGCGAGGTCGGTGACTGTGCGGCAGCCGGCCAGGTTGAGTGTGGTCAGCTCGGTGAGGCCGGCGATCGGGGCCAGGTCGGAGATCTCAGGGCATTGGTCGAGATCGAGATGGACGAGGTTGCCGAGGGCGGCGAGCTCGTCCAGGACCGTGATGTCCTTGCGGCGCGAGATCCGCAGGCGGCGGAGCGTCGTCAGGTGGCCCACACCCTCCAAGGTGTGTTTCCTGCCGAGGTCGAGGTCAGTGCGCTGCTCGCGGGCGAAGGCGGGAGCGAGGAGGAGTCGAGCGAATTCGCCGCGGTCGGTAGCGGCCGGCCACAGTTTGAGCAGCCTGTCCGTTGGCGGTTCCGCTATCACGGCGAAGTCGGCGGCAAGTTCGGTCGCGGCGGTGGTGCCGATGCCGTAATCCATGACGACCAGCTCACGTATCGCCCGCCAGGCGCGGGACGGTGAGGGCGGCTTTTCTTCGCCCAGCAGACTGCGGAGTGCGGCCAGTTGAGGTGATTCGCCGGTTCGGGGTGTCATGGCGATCACGATATCCACGTCGACAGACGGATGGACGATGCCGGGGCCGAGCCCGGCATCGCCACAACGTCTACCCGCGCATCAACCAACTGCCGAGCCAGCATGACACGAGCGTGGCAGAGACAGCGACATCAACCGTGGCACGTCACACCCCGAGGACGGACCATTGCGCCAGTTCACCCTGGCCAACTCTGCGTCTGCCGATAACTACATCCGCCCACGTCATGGCCATGTGACGGCTTCGCGTGGCGTGCGCGAGCTCCGGCCACCCGGAGAGGCAAACGCGTGCGGCATGATGATCAGCCGTGCTCCTTCGCCTCGCCTACCTCATCGTCACAAGCACCTTCGCCGCACTGCGGCTGCTGCCCATGGGCGATCGAGACAAGGACATCGAGATTCTCGCCCTGCGTCTGTCCCACTCGCAAACACGGCTTCGCGCTGTGAGCTGGGGTTTTGCTGCGTGATCAGAGCGGCGGCTGCGACCATCGCACGGTGTTGTTATCGCTTGCCTACCGGTTAGTGAGAGGCTTGTTCGGCCTGCTGACGGTGCTGGTCCGCTCTGATCTGTCCAAGGACGCTGAGCTGCTGGTGCTCCGTCACGAGAACCAGGTGCTCGGCACTTCCCCCTGGTTAGTGGACACGCTGATACTGGATCTTGCTTGATCTGGAGGAAGCGAGAAGACCGCCGATGGCGTTGAAGGACTACTCGG
>NZ_JBSFTC010000642.1:0-2787 GCF_053590415.1 Nonomuraea sp. NPDC003201 | reverse complement strand
GCCGCCGACAGGCGGCACGCCCCACCGCCGTGACATCAGCGGGAGCGCCCGCCCACCAGGGAGACGGCGATGGCCAGGAGCAACCAGCGCCGGTTGAACGCGCTGCTCGTTTCCGATCGGGCTGAGATAGGGGAGGGTGGGCAGGAGGCGTAAATCCGTGGTGTGGGCGGCGCGTGCCGTACTACAGTCGGACACGCCTTCACCTCGCGGCTGCTGAACCACGAGGCCCACGGCGGCGGCCCGGTCCGTCGCCCTCTCCGGCGCGCTTTCGACCGCGCCCGCCCTTGCATCGCCTTTCAGCAGCCCGAAGGACTTCACCACCATGCGCACCCGTCAGGACCGCCGTCTCCTGCGCCGAGACGAGCAGTGGCTCACCCTCCCGAACCCCTGGGACGTCCCCGTCGACATCTGCGCCGACGAACGCGTGCCCCTCGAACCGGCCGCCGTCGACGAAGTGCTGTCCGTCCTGGAGACCGCCGACACCCTCGCCCGCCTCGCCGAGGCCGTACCGGGCCACGACGGCCCGCCGCCCCGCCTGATCCGCCTCGTCCTCACCCCCGACTTCCACAAGGGCGCGGGCATCCCGATCGGCACGGTCATCGAGACCGAGGGCGCGCTGCTCCCGCAGGCGGTCGGCAATGACGTCAACTGCGGCATGCGGCTGGAGGTCACCTCACTGACCGTGGAGCAGGTACGGCCGCGCCTGGACGCCCTGGAACGGCGGCTGCGGCACCTGTTCTTCGAGGGCGGCCGCCGCATCGCCCTCACCCCCGCCCAGCGGGAGGCGCTCCTGCGCGACGGGCTCCCGGGGCTCCTGCTCACCGGCGACGCCCCCTGGCAGGGCCACCAGCCGACCGACACCGAGGACTGCCTGGACCGCATGCACGCTCCGGCGTACCCGACCGGCACCGCCGAGGCGTTCGCCGACTGGATCACCAGCGCGGGCGGCACCGAGGCCGCCAGCCACGACAGCCTCATCGGCAGCATCGGCGGCGGCAACCACTTCGCCGAACTGCAGTACGTGGCACAGGTCCACGATCCCGCCGCCGCGTACGCGTGGGGCCTGACAGCGGGCGCGGTCGTCCTGATGGTGCACAGCGGCTCACTGGCGCTGGGACACCAGGCCAACGCCACAGCGCTGGACCGGCTGCGCCAGACCTGGCCGCCGGGGTTGTCGCGACCCCGCAACCAGATCCTGCCGTTCCTGCTGAACGAGCGCACGGCCGCCGCCCGGCACCGCTACCTGGACGCGTTCGGCAACGCCGCCAACTTCGCCTCAGGCAACCGGTTCTTCCTCGCCCTCACCATGCGGGCCGGGCTCGCCGCCGAATGCGGCCGGATGACGGCGCGGCTGGTGTACGACGCGCCGCACAACCTGTTCTGGCAGGAGGAGGACCGCGTCATCCACCGCAAAGGCGCGACACCGGCGGGTGGTCACGAGCAGATGGCCGGCGGCCCGTACGCGATGTGGGGCGAGCCCGTGATCGTGCCCGGGTCCATGGGAGCGTCCAGCTACCTGCTGCGCGGCCACGGCAACGCCCGCACGCTGGCCAGCGCCTGCCACGGCGCCGGACGGCGCGTCCCGCGCGGCGCCACCGCACGGGCCGGCGACCATGACCTCGACGCGTTCCTGCGAGAGTTCCGCGTGGTCACGCCGCTGGACCACCGCGATCCGACCGTGGCGCGCCGCGCGGACGTGATGGCGGCCTGGCGGCGCGACCTCAAGCAGGAAGCACCGTGGGCGTACAAGGACATCGGACCCGTGGTGTCGAGCCTGCACGCGGGAGGTGTGGCGGACCCGGTGGCCGAGCTGCGCCCGCTCCTCACCGTCAAGGGCTGACCGCCTTCCCCGCGCACGGTACAGGCACCTCGACGGCCCCGTCGCCGACGTCCGGATAGGGTTCGTGCGTGCGCCAGGGTGAGCTCGTCGGACGGGACGAGGAACGATCGCGGCTCCTGGCGCTGCTCGGCGACGAGGCCGGCCCGGTCCTGGTGCTCTGGGGTGAGGCCGGCCTCGGCAAGACGGCGTTGCTGGACGGGCTGGCAGCGGCGGCCGCCGGGTTCCGAGTGGTGCGCGGCGCCGGGGCGGAGGCGGAGCGGGACCTGGCGTACGCCGGGCTGCATCAGCTGATCTCCCCGCTGCTGGCGGACTCGGCCGGTTTGGATCCCGGGCACCGGGCGGCGATCGACGCGGCCTTCACCGGGACCACCGGTGCCGCGCCGCAGGTGATGGCGCTCGGCATCGCCGTACTGGACCTGCTCACGCTCGTGTCGGCGGCCACGCCGCTGCTGCTGGTCGTCGATGACGGGCAATGGCTGGACGCGCCGAGCGCGCAGGTGCTCGCGTTCACCGCGCGGCGTCTCGCGGGTACCGCGGTGCGCGTGGCGATCGCGGTGCGCGCGGAGGTGCCGTCGCCGTTCGACGGGGCCGGGCTGCCGGAGCTGGTCCTGGAGCCGCTGACCGAGCGCGCCGCCGCCGAGTTGCTCGACCTGCGCCAAGCCGGGCTCGACCCGTACCGCCGGAATCTGATCTTGCGGACCGCGGCCGGGAATCCGCTGGCGCTGCTCGAGTTGCCCCGATCCACGTTGCTGGACTCCGGCACGATGACGCTGTCGCGGCGGCTGGAGCAGGTCTACGGCGGGCGGTTGCGCGAGCTGCCCAAGCAGGAGCGCGGCGAGCTGCTGCGGGCGGCGCTGGACGGCGCGGGTGCCGGATCGGCCCGCAGAGTCGGTGCGGTCCGGTACCGGATGCGCGGCGTCGGCCGGGCGGTCGAGGCGGGCCTGCTG
>NZ_JBSFTC010000641.1:0-2799 GCF_053590415.1 Nonomuraea sp. NPDC003201 | reverse complement strand
GACCAGTGCCGGCTCCGGGATGGGCCTGACCGGGCTCAACCGCCGGGTGACCCTGCTCGGCGGCAGCTTCAGCGCGGGAGACGACGGCAAGGGAGGCTTCACGGTCACCGCGAGCATCCCCGCCCCCGCCGCGTAGAACGTCTCCGCGGTCGATACCGGCCTTCCCTCGCGGGAGCCGGCGGTTCTGCTGTCCGGGGAACCCGGTATCGGCCGCACGTACCAGGACTCTGCAGGCCGCTGGCCCGTCACGTGCTCCATGCGGCAAAGGCCTGCGCCGCCTGCCGCCGTCGCCCGGCTACCGCGTCAGAACACCGTCAGGTGCCCACCATGAGGGCGTACACGCTGTACGCGCGCCCGCAGTAGTAGCCGCTCGGAGCGGTCTTGAGATCAATCTGGCAGGCCCTCATGCCCGCGGTGGTCAGCGGGTACGTCTTGATGATCCTCGGTGTCGCGCTGGCCTGCCCCGCCAGCAACGTCAAGCCCGCGCAGGCCGTCAGAACGACCATCGCCAGCCCTCGGACCATACGCCTGCTACCTGATGTCACGTTTCCTCCACCATCGTTTCCGATCATGCGACCAGCTTCTTACCGGTCCCGGTCTCGCCGGGACCCGTGCATGTTGCGAGCCCGCGATCGGTTGTTGCACATCGGCGTGACCAAAGTTCCGAATGTCCCCGACGTGACGCCTCGGTGGGTCCGCCGTCGGTTACGGTGGCCCATTCGTGATCAACAAAAGGAGCATGATGAACCAGACGACGACCCTGCGAGTCGGCCGCTCGGCGCTGGTGGCGGCGGCTCTGGCCGGAGCCGTGGCGCTGACAGGAGCCGCGCCCGACGCGAACGCCGCCGCCGGGAAGGCGACGTTAGGGCCGTTCGGGTACGGCAACATACGACTCGGGATGACCGAGGCGAAGGCCAGAGGAACCGGCCGGATCGTGCGCAAGACCATCAAGGCCGACATCACATGCTCGGCCTACGATTTCAAGAATCATCGGTACGAGGGCAACCGGGCGGGCCTGTTCATCTCGAAGACGCAGGGCGTGGTGACGATCTCCGCGCCCGGCAAGGTCAAGACGCCTCAGGGCATCGGCTGGGGCTCCACCCCCGCGCAGTTGAGGGCCACCTACCCCAACCTCAAGCAGAACGCTCTGTACGGCACCTACGCCGCCGTGCCGGGCAACCCCAAGGCGATCTACGTCTTCGTCGCGTCGAAGAGGATGGTCCTCGGCGTCACCCTGGTCATGACCGCGCAGACCTGCCTCAGGTGATGCCCATAGCACCGCGGACGGAGGGCGGCGGCCTGCCAGGCGGTCCACTTGTCGATGGTGTCCTGCTTGTCGGAGGACCCAGCGGTCGCCGCGGTGGGGGTCCCACTGTCGTTGCCGCAGGCCGGTGGGGTCGCCAGGCCGTCGGTGAGCGGCACCTGGTTGGGCACGACGTTGAACGGGGTTAGTGAGGCTTCCTGGTGAAGGCCCGGCTCATCGGGGTGGCGGCGCTGTCCTTCTGGTTCATCGGCTGGATCCCCAGGATCTGCTCGATGGTGCGGATCACGGTGATCTGCGTGCAGTAGGTGCTGTCCACCTTGCCGTGCTGCGCCCAGGGGCTGATGATCTGCACGGGTCCGCGAGCGCCGTCGACGTGGTCGACGCCGTTCTGCGTGTCGTCCTCGATCACGAAGATCGCGGACTCCTTCCAGTACGGGCTGTGCGAGATGGTGTCGACGATCCTGCCGGTGGCCAGGTCGCTGTCGGCGACCGAGGCCACCGAGTTCGGCGGTCCGCCGATATGGTCGCTGGACAACCACATCATGTTGAGGTTGGCGCTGGTACAGCCCGGCGCTGGACTCGGTGTCCTCGGGGTCGTCCGCCTGCATGAGCCAGTTGTGGCCCTCGGCGGAGTTGGTGCCGACGGAGTAGGTGTTGTCGTAGAGGCCGCCCGCTCAACGGCGACGGCGGCTGCTGCGGTCACTGTTGATCTTCTTCCCCGGCCCGAACGGATTCGGCCAAGGAGGCTCAACGGCCACAGGCAAGATCCTCGCAGCGGACATGAAACGCGGGAAGATCATGGCTTCGCTCCTTTCGAGAACGCGGCGGAGCGGTTGAGGGACGGGAGCGCTCATCCCCAGCCACCCGTTCGAACATATCCCCCAGAGAGCCATATTACTCCGCAATACCATTCCCTGGCTTCTGTGCGCCCGCTATGCGGGCCTTGCGCCCTTAACAGGTGGCGAGGGCAGGCGGAGCGTAGCGCTCGCACGCGTCACTTGAGAGACCTGTCATGGTCGCACACCCGATTCGCATCGACCCCGGAGGCGCTGGATGATCCGGCACACGGTGGCCGTCTCCACCCACAAAGATCAGCCCGTAACACCTCGCCCATAACGGAAGGCGCCCATTCAACTACTTTCTGCAACGCCCTTCAAGTCGGCCGGGTGTGCCTTGCGCGCTCACCCGGCGCCGTGCTGGAAGATCGCGTTGTCCTCGGCCTGGTACACCGAGGCGGCGAACTCCTCCAGCGTCCGCGCGCAGTCGTCGAGCGCCTTGATCACCTCTTTGCGCCGCGCCGCGCCCAGGACATCGCGGGCCTTGACCTTCTCGAACCAGCCCCTGAGCTTGGTGAGGTCCTCTTCATTCTCCTCAAGCTCGCTGTAGGTGAAGTGCTTGGCCCGCACCTCCTTGGCCACCTCTTCGTGGAAGTCGGCGCACTTGTCGAGGATCTCCTCGTACTCGTCGTCGCGGGCGGCGTTGTAGAGCGCGACCAGGTCGGACTCGCCGATCACCGACGAGGTGCTGACCAGGAA
>NZ_JBSFTC010000640.1:0-2829 GCF_053590415.1 Nonomuraea sp. NPDC003201 | reverse complement strand
CGGACGACCGGGTCGGCTGCACCGCTGGGGAGGCCGTGGCCGGCTCAGGGGTGGGCGTGCGAGAAACCGAGGCGGGGGTCGGCCGCGTGGAGCTCGTCCGCCGTGGAGTCGGGTGCGCTCTGGGGGTGGGGCGGTGCGCGGCGGCGGAGTGCGCCGGGCGCGCGGAGGGGGAGCGCGCCGGGGACGCGGAGGGGCCGAGGGTGGTGGGCGCGGTGCGGAGACGGGATTCGGTGGCGACCGGGATGGAGCCGTCACGGGCGCCGGGGCCGGTGCGGTGCCAGTCGACCGCGTCCAGCCGCCTGGCGGTGGACGCCCCGCCCACCAGAATCCCCGCCGAGGCCAGCATGAGCGTGCCGACCAGCGCGCCGGCGATCATCAGTATCCGCCCTCGCCGCCCGCCCTCGTCGGCGAACGGGTCGGGCTCCGATGATCGCTCCGTGCCGGTCACGCCTCAAATGCTAGAGAGGTGCCACCGGTGCCAGGGCCGATCCGGACAAATCGGAGAGATAATTGTGATCATCAACAGGAGCACAGCAGCCCGCGCAGCGCCGTCTCCAGGCACAGGCCGGAGCGGGCCGGGGTCGGCCACGGGAAGCGGATCAGCGCCTCGTCCACCCGTACGGTCGCCCCGAACCGGTCCAGCTCCCACAGCCACACCTCGCCGGCCTCCTCGCCGAGCTGCCGGGACACGCCCGCGGTGAGCTGCGCCCGGTGCGAGGCGTTGACGTGCGAGAGCACCCGCTCGGCCGTCTCCGCCAGCGGGTCCGGCGCCGCGCCCAGGTAGTCGTCGGCGTCCAGCAGCCCCGACTCCTGCCCGGTGAGGTACACGACCTGTCCCACGTCCAGCCGCAGCAGCCGGGGCGCGGAGCGCTCCCCGAACCGCTCGAGCGCGTCGAACAGGCTCTCGTCGGCGCTGTGGGCGGCCACCGCGACCGCCGCGCCCCGCGCCTCGCTCTCCGGCACGGCCTCCGCCCACCCCTGCACCTCGAGCAGCCCGCGCGGATGGATGGCGTCGCCCAGTTGCCGCATCGCCGTCAGGTTCACCGCCACGACGGCGTCCTCGCGCAAGGGGTGCAGGGGCTCGCCGGGCAGCACCAGGAGCACGGGCCGGCCGCGCTCGTCCACGCCTCCCCGGGCCGGCGAGGACGCTCCGTCGACGGACAGCTTGGCGACGTTCGCGGTCGCGGCGAGGGTGCGGACCCGCTCGGGGATCGGCAGCATGGGCCCTCCGTTTCAATGATAGGTTAGGCTTCCCTAAGTAAGGATTACCTAATCACATTGAGGTGAACGTGCGCTACACCGGTCCCAAGGTGCGACTGTCGCGTCGCGCGGGCGTCCCGCTGACCAGGAAAGCCGTCCGCTACTTCGAGCAGCGCCCCTATCCGCCGGGCGAGCACGGCCGCAAGACCAACCGCCGCAGCACCGGCGACTACGGGCTGCGGCTGATGGAGAAGCAGAAGCTGCGCTGGTACTACGACGTGTCGGAGCGGCAGCTGCGCCGCTACTGGGACCTCGCCGTCCGCAAGTCGGGCGCGTCCGGCGCCGAGCTGGTGACGCTGCTGGAGAGCCGCCTGGCCTCGCTCGTGCTGCGCGCCGGGCTGGCGCCGTCCATCTACGCGGCGCGGCAGTACGTCAACCACGGCCACATCGCCGTGGACGGCCGCAAGGTGGACATCCCCAGCTACCTGGTCAGGCCCGGGCAGGTGGTCACGGTGCGGGAGCGCTCCCGCCGGATGCAGCCGTTCGTGGCCGCCGCCGAAGGCGTGTACGCCGACGAGCGCACCGCGGCCTACCTCTCCGTGGATCACGCCAATTTGACGTTCACGCTGGTGAACCGCCCCGAACGCGAACAGATCGTGGTCCCCGTGGAGGAGCAGCTCGTCGTGGAGTTCTATTCTCGTTAGCCGTGAGCGAACCGGTAGAGCGTCATGCGAGTTGGTTAGAGCTGTTCTTCGACCTGGTGGTCGTCGTGGCGGTGGCGCAGCTGGCCCACCGGCTGGAGCACCCCACGTGGGAGAACGTCGCGTTGTTCGCGGTGCTCTACTACGCCGTGTGGAGCGTGTGGACGACGCTGACGCTCTATTCGAACGCCGAGGCCGAGCGCACCCGCACCCGCGGCATGCTGATCGGCATGTTCGGCATCGCGGTGATGGCCGCGGCCGCGCCCGACGTGGCGCACGTGCTGAAGGGGACCGGCGACACGCATGACGGCTGGTTCATCGCCGCCTACATCACCTGCAGGATCGGCGCCTCGCAGACCCTGCAGCGCGCCGGCACGATCCTGACGGCGTGGCCGGCGGCCCAGCTCGGCGCGGGCCTGATCCCGTGGTTCGCCTCCATCGGCGTCCATGGCCCGGCGCGCTACTTCCTGTGGGGGCTGGGCGCCGTACTCGACCTGATCTTCTCCGTGCTCCAGAGCCGCAGGCCGGAGCGCCTGATCAAGGAGATGCAGCACCAGGCCCTGCGGCAGGCGCAGCGGCTGGAGCAGCGTGACCGGCGCAGGGGCGACGGGCCGGTGGTGCGCCCGGCGGCGCGGGTCAAGGCCGCCGTGCTCGACCCCGCTCATCTCGGGGAGCGGCTCGGCCTGTTTGTGATCATCGTGCTCGGCGAGGCCGTCATGCAGGTCGTGATGGCCTCCTCCGGGCATTCCTGGGACCTGCAGCTCGGTCTGGCGGCGGTGGCCGGGTTCGGGCTGATCGTCTCGCTGTGGTGGCTGACCCTGCAGTACGGCGTGAGCGCGGTGCCGGGCGCGGCCGAGCGGGGGCTGCGCGCGTACGTGGCGCTGCCCGCGCACTTCGCGATGACCGCGGGCATCACCGCGACCGCGGC
>NZ_JBSFTC010000639.1:0-2841 GCF_053590415.1 Nonomuraea sp. NPDC003201 | reverse complement strand
TCGGGCTGCCCGCCTCGGCCGCCGAACGCTACCCGCACCAGTTCTCCGGCGGGCAGCGCCAGCGCATCGCCATCGCCCGCGCGCTCGCGCCCCGGCCGAAGGTGCTGGTCGCCGACGAGCCGGTGAGCGCGCTGGACGTGTCCGTTCGCGGGCAGATACTCAACCTGCTGGCCGACCTCGTGGACGAGCTGGGGCTCACGCTCGTGTTCGTCTCGCACGACCTGTCCGTGGTGCGGCACGTGTGCGAGACGGTCGCGGTCATGAGCCATGGGGAGATCGTGGAGAGCGGGCCGGTGGACGAGGTCTGGGCCGCGCCCGCCCATGCCTACACGCGTACGTTGCTGCAGGCCGTACCGACTCTGGAGGGATTGTTTTGATCGACGTCGATGCCGACGGAGTGGTGGGGTTCACCCAGGCGCTGGTGCGGATCCCCAGCACCAACGACCCCGGGCGGCGTGAGCGGGCCGCCGCCGAGCTGGTGGCCGCCAAGATGCGGGAGTGGGGCTGGGAGCCCACCGTGTACGAGGTGGAGCCGGACCGGCCGAACGTGGTGGCCGTGGTCGAGGGCGGCGGCGGTGCCGGGCCCACCCTGATGTTCGAGGGCCACACGGACGTGGTGACCGAGGGCGACCTGTCCACCTGGACCGTCGACCCGTTCGGCGGGGAGATCCGCGACGGGAGGCTGTGGGGGCGGGGCAGCGCCGACATGAAGTCCGGCCTGGCCGCCACCCTCTACGCCACCCGCGCCCTGCAGCTGGCTGGACCGTTCCCCGGGCGGATCAAGGTGTGCGCGCTGGCCGACGAGGAGGGCCTCATGATCGGCGCGCACCACTTCGTCTCCGAAGGGCTGACCGCCGACGTGGACGGCGCGATCGTCGCCGAGCCCGAGGCGGGCGAGATCTGCGCGGTGGCCAAGGGCGCGCTGCGGCTGCGCGTCGACTTCGCCGGCAAGATGGCGCACGGCGCCATGCCGCAGCACGGCCGCAATCCCCTCCCCGCCGTGGGCTCGCTGCTGGTGGGGCTGGGGTCGCTGCAGGAGGAGCTGCAGGGACGGCACCCGGCGCACGAGCATCTCGGCGAGGTGTACGTGACGCCGACCGTGCTGCGGGCCGGCTCCGAGGAACAGGTGAACGTGATCCCGGCGGCCGCCTCGGTCTTCGTGGACGTGCGGACGATCCCCGGGGTCGAGCACAAGCTGATCGCCGACCGGGTGGCCGCGCTCGCCTCCTACGACGGGATCGCCGCCGAGGTGTCGGTGCTGGTGGACCGGCCGCCGGTGGACGTGCCCGTGTCCGACCCGGTGGTGGCCGCGCTGGCCGCCGCCCACCGTACCGTCACCGGCGCGGAGCCCGTCTACGGCGGGGTGCCCGGGTCCACGGACGGGACCGTGCTGACGCACTGGGGCGGGATCCCGTCCGTGGTGTACGGGCCCGGCGGGAAGTGGATCGCGCACCAGGCGGACGAGTTCGTGGAGGTGGCCGAGATCGTCCGGTGCACCCGCGTGTTCGCCGAGGCGGCCCGGCGCTTCCTCAACGGGGACTTCTGATGCGCGCTGGGCCCTCCAACTCGCTGATGGACGTGGCCGGGCTCCGGGTCGGCCACGCGCAGCGGGTCGGCGGCGGCTACCGCACGGGCACCACCGTCGTCCTGGCCCCTCCTGCGGGGGCCGTGGCGGGGGTGGACGTGCGGGGCGCCGCTCCCGGGACCCGCGAGACCGAGCTGCTGGATCCGCGGAACCTGGTGTCGCGCGTGCACGCCGTGGTGCTGACGGGCGGGAGCGCGTACGGGCTGTCGGCGGCCTGCGGGGTGGTGGAGCGGCTGGCGGACGCGGGCATCGGGTACCCGGTGGCCGGCGGGGTGGTGCCCATCGTGCCGGCGGCGGTCATCTTCGACCTGGGGCGCGGTGGCACGTTCCGCGCCGTCCCGGACGCCACCTTCGGCACCGCCGCCCACGACGCCGCCACCCCGGACGGTGCGTCGGCCGCTCTCCCGCCGTCCGTGGCGGAGGTCCCTAGGGGGAGGAGCGGGACGGGCTCGCCGGACGGCGTCGTCCCCGTCCAAGGGACCGCCACCCTCGACAGCGGGGTGGGGAGCGGGTCGGTCGGGGCCGGGACCGGAGCCAGGGCCGGTGGGCTGGCCGGAGGGGTGGGGACGGCGAGCGTCGTCCTGCCCGGCGGCGCCACCGTGGCGGCCCTGGTCGTCGCCAACCCCGTAGGCTCGGTCCTCGACCCCCGCGACGGCACGCTCGCCGGCGCGCGGTACGGCCTGCCAGGCGAGTTCGACCACCTCCAGCCCCCGCTCCAGGCGGAGATCGACGCCTGGCGCCCGCAGAACGCCCCCTCGTTCAACACCACCATCGGCGTGGTGGCCACGGACCTCACCCTCACCAAGGCCCAGTGCGGCAAGCTCGCCGCGGTCGCCCACGACGGCCTGGCCAGGGCGATCAGGCCGGCCCACACCATGACCGACGGCGACACGATCTTCGGCCTGGCCACCTGCGCCGGCCCCGAGCCCGACCACGACACGCTGCAGGAGGTCCTGGCGGCGGGGGCCGACGTGTTCAGCCGCGCCATCGCGCACGCCGTCCTCGCCGCCACCGGCCACGAGGACGCGCCCGCGTACCTCGACGTGTTCCCCAGCGCCCAACGGAAGCGAGCATGAGCATCGACACCGCATGGCCGTCCGGCCTGCCCATCGGCGACGGATGGGTGGAGACGGCGGAGACCGACGACGTCACCTTCCCGTACGACGGCTCCCTCGTCGCCACCCATCCGTCGCCGATGGGCAGGCCGGACGGCCATGCGGTGTCGATGCTCATGCTCGCTTCCGTTGGGCGCTGGG
>NZ_JBSFTC010000638.1:0-2846 GCF_053590415.1 Nonomuraea sp. NPDC003201 | reverse complement strand
GCCTCGATCGGCGTGCACCTCGCCCGCGAGGGCCTCGGCCTGCGGCTGGTGACCGACCAGGGCGCCGAGCACCTGACCGACACCGGACTGAGCTGGTCGCTGCTCGACACCCTCGCCGTGGTGCGGCACAGTCCGGCCCGCTCCCTGGAGATGGGCGTCTCGGCCCTGCGCCAGGGCGGGGGCGACGGGCTGATCGTGGCCGTGCTCGGCGACCTCGACCCTGAGGAGGCGAGAGAGCTGGCCAGGCTGAGGCACAGCGGCATCACCGCGGTGGCGGTGATGCTCGACGTGAGCACGTGGGACGGCGGGGACCGCGCGGCCGCCGAGAACCACCAGGCCGTGCAGACGGTCCTGGCCGGGTACGGCTGGCGCATCGTGCGCCTGCCCGCGGGCACCTCGATCGCCTCCGTCTGGCAGAACGCCGCCAACCGCGACAGGTACGCGCTCAACCCGGCGGGAGGCGCGGCATGAGGCTGACCGCCGCCTCCGGCGTGGCCGCGTTCGCCGCGGCGTTCCTGCTCTACCCGCTCTTCCAGGGCGGCTCCTGGTTCTGGTCGTCGCTGGGCGCCGTGCTCGCCGTGATGGCCGCGGGCCTGCTGAGCAGCCGCCTGTCGCTGCCCGCGTGGGCGGCGCCGCTGGTCGCGCTGCTCGCGGTGTGGGTCTACCTGACCGCGGCGTTCGCCTCCGCCAAGGCGTGGGCGCTGGTGGTGCCGACCCGCGGGTCGGTGGTGGAGCTGGGCAGGCTGGTAGGGGTCGGCTGGACCGACATCCAGCGCTTCGCCGCGCCCGTGCCGGAGACCGAGGGCATCACGCTGCTGACCGCCGGCGGCGTGGCGCTGATCGCGATCGCCGTCGACCTGCTGGCCGCGCGGCTGCGCAAGGCGGCGCTGGCCGGGCTGCCGCTGCTGGCGCTGGCCACCGTGCCGGCGACGATCCTGCCCGACCCGATCAGCTGGCCGGCGTTCATCCTGGCCGCGCTCGGGTTCATCGGCCTGCTGATCGCCGACGGGCGCGAGCGGGTGGGCCACTGGGGCAGGGCGGTGCTGGTACGGCGGACGACCCGCGCCACGTCCTCCCGGCCCGAGGCCCGCACCTCGGCGGACACCAGCGGGCTGCGGCTGTCGGGCAAGCGCATCGGGTTCGCCGCGATCGTGCTGGCGGTGCTGGTGCCCGCCCTGCTGCCGGCCATGGAGCCGGTGTCGTTCTTCACGTTCGGCGTGGGCGGCAGCGGTTCGGGCCGGGGCAACTCGATCAGCATCCCCAACCCCATCGCGAACCTGAAGGGCCAGCTGGAGCTGCCGGAACGGCGCGTGGTCCTCACCTACGCCAACAACGACGACAAACCCCGCTATCTGCGGATCTTCGCGCTCGACACGTTCGACGGCCAGCAGTTCGGCATGACGGAGCCCAAGGGTGCCCCGCAGAACAGGACGGAGAACGGCCCCCTCCCGGCGCCGCCCGGTCTCGGTCCCGAGCCGAAGGTCAAGACCGTGGCCACGGACATCCGGATCAGCGACGAGATCGCGAAGCTGCAGTTCCTGCCGCTGCCGTACCCGCCGAGACAGATCCAGATCGACGGCGACTGGCGGGCGGACGTGGACACGCTCATGGTCTTCTCCACCCGCGACGAGGCCGCCGGCGTCGAGTACGAGGTGACCACGAGCGAGCCGGAGCCCACGCCGGACCTGCTGGACTCGCTCAGCGGGACCCGGCCCAGCGTCGATCCCCGCTTCCTGAGGCTGCCGGACAACCTCCCGCCCGAGATCGCCGAGCTGGCGACCAGGCTGACCGCGAACGCCAAGACGGACTACGAGGCGGCGGTGAAGCTGCAGCAGTTCTTCACCGGCGGCGACTTCACCTACAACCTGAGCACGCAGGGGCACGGCAACTCGGCGCTGCGGGACTTCCTGCTGCGCGACCGTGCGGGCTACTGCGAGCAGTTCGCCGCGTCGATGGCGGTGCTGGCCAGGCTGGTGGGCATCCCGTCGCGGGTGGCCATCGGTTACACGGGCGGCACGAAGGTCGGTGACCGGTGGCAGGTCGGCACGAACGACTCCCACTCCTGGCCCGAGCTGTATTTCGAGGGTGTGGGCTGGCTGCCGTTCGAGCCGACTCCCGCGGGCTCGGCCGGCCAGGGCAGCGCGCGGGTGCCCGAGTACACCCAGCCCCGGCCGGAGGCGACCGGGGAGGCGTCGACGCCGACGCCGGGTTCGACGAGTTCGTCCGCTGACGAGCCGGTCGACCCGCAGACCCGGCGCAACCCTCGCGAGCTGGACCGCGAGGGCGTGGTCGCCACCGGCGGGCTGCCGACGGACGACTCGATGCCGCTGATCGGCCAGATCGGCATCGGCGCGGCGGCGCTGCTGCTGGTGCTGCTGATCCCCGCGGGCCTGCGTCTGATCACCAGGAACCGGCGCGTGCGCGCCCTGGGCTGGAAGGTCTCGGAGCCGTCCGACGACCTGACGGCCCGGATCGCGTCGAAGTCGGGGGGCGGCCATCCGTCGGTCGCCGCCGCGTGGGCGGAGCTGGACGACGTGCTGTACGACTACGGCATGGCCCGCCAGCTCAGCGAGACCCCGCGGGCGCTGGCACGGCGGCTGACCCAGCAGTACGAGTTCGACGCCGACTCGGCGGCGGCCATCACGGCCATCGCCTCCGCGGTGGAGCGGGTGCTGTTCGCCAGGGATCCGGGACAGATCGGGCCGCTGCGCAAGGACCTGCGTCAGGTGCGCCAAGCGCTGGCGGCCACGGTGTCACGCGGGCGCCGGCGATGTACAGGTCGCCGGGCACGCCGACGGGGGTGTCCCGCAGCCCGGGGCCGAGGATGTGGAACGTCTGGTTGGCGA
>NZ_JBSFTC010000637.1:0-2861 GCF_053590415.1 Nonomuraea sp. NPDC003201 | reverse complement strand
CGGCCGCGTCGATGCGGGGGCACCCCCAGCCGGTGATCAGCACCTCCACGTCGGCGAGCGTCCCCCCGAGGTGGGGGAGCACGGCGTCGGGGGCGTCGACCAGCCCGGCCAGCCGTTCGCGCACGTCATCGGGGAAGAGCTCGCCGAACAACGCGCCGTGCATCGCGAAGGCGGCTCTCACCGCACGCTCCGCAGGCGCCCCACCGAGCTCCTGACCACGATGTGCGTGCCGAGCGTGATCGGCGGCTCGGCCAGCGGGTCCTTGCCGGACAAGGCTAGGCGTACGGCGGCCCGGCCCAGCTCGGCGTGCGGCAGGTGGACGGTCGTCAGCCCGATGTCCTCGGCCGGGGGCACGTCGTCGTAGCCGACGATGGAGACGTCCTCGGGGACGCGCAGGCCGTGCTCGTGGATCGCCTGTACGGCCCCGGCGGCGATCACGTCGGTGGCGGCGAAGACCGCGGTGAAGTCGTCGTGCCCGGCGGCCAGCCGCCGTTTCATGGCCGCGTACCCGCTGGCCCGGTCGAAGTCGCAGGGCACCTCGAGCGCCGGGTCGTGGCCGAGCCGGTGGTCGGCGAGGGCCGCGCGGTAACCCGCCACGCGGCTGTCGGACGTGGTGTGACCGGGGCGCAGCCCCAGGTAGAGGATGCGCCGGTGCCCGGCAGACAGCAGGTGGGCGGTGACCGCGTGGGCTCCGCCCGTGTTGTCGAACCCGACGGTGAGCGCCGGGACCCCCTCGCCGAGCGGCGGCCGGCCGCACAGCACCAGGCGCGAGCCCGAGGAGGCCAGCCCGTGGGCGTAGTGCGTCATGCGTTCGCGGTAGTCGTCGTCCAGGATCACGCTGCCCACCAGGATCACCGCCTCGGCGCGCTGCTCGCGCATCATCCGGACGATGCTGAGCTCGCGCTCCATGTCGCCGCCGGTGGTGCAGATGAGCGACAGGCGGCCCTCGGCGGCGGCCTGCTCCTCCACGCCCTGGGCGATGTAGGCGTAGTAGGGCACGGACACCGAGTTGACGACGATCGCCACGGCTCCGGGCGAGGCCACGGACAGGGCCCTGGCCTGGGCGTTCGGCACGTAGTCCAGCTCGCGTACCGCGCGCAGCACCTTGTGCCTGGTGCTCGGCTGCACCGGGTAGTCGCCCGCCAGGGTGCGCGAGACGGTCGCCACCGAGACCCCGGCGTGCTTGGCGACGTCGCGGATGGTGACGCGTTTAGCCGGTCCAGACAACGCGCTCCCCCACGGGTCCGTTGCGGGTGTAGCCGGGCTCGCGGCCGAGCGCGACCGTGACCCTTGATCCAGCGGCATCATTCCACGAGATCTCGTCGCCCTTCACGCGGATATCAGGCGCCTGCGTGGGGGAGCCGCGGCCCAGCCGTACGGCCGAGACGTAGACCGCGGCGCCGCCCGGGTGGGCGCCGACCAGGTACGGCGTGGCGGAGTGCGGGCCGATCGCGTTCTCGTCCTGGCGCAGCGCCGCCTGGGCGGTGCGCCAGCCGTGCAGCCCGGCGATCCCGCTCACCAGACCGCTCACGGGCCCGCTCCCTGGCCCGGTCGCCACGGAGGCGGTGAGCCCGGCCAGGGTGACCGCGCACGGCTCGCCGGAGGCGAGAGCGTGACCGCCGTCGCGGACCACGCTGCCCGCCGGGGCGGTGACGCGGTGCACGCGCACCTCCCACGGGCCGTCGAGCACGGAGGCGGTCTCCACGACGACCTCGCCGTCGGCGTAGCGGGAGGCGGCGAAGCCGTGGGCGATGCCGATGCGCTCGATGCGGCGGCGGCGGGTGGCGCGCCCGTCGGGCAGGAGCACGGCGAGGTGGTTGTCGACGTTCTCGGCCCGGCCGCCGGGGCCGGTCTCGGGCGCGGTGTGCGTGGAATAGCCGAGTTTGGTGTAGTGCGGGTCGTCCTTGGCGCTGTCGGGGTCGTTGCCGTCGCTGCCGTGGTTGACCAGGCGGGTGACGCCGTCGGTGCGGTGCAGGAGCCAGCCGGGCGCGGGCAGGGCCAGGGCGAGGTCGCCGTCGCCGGGCGCGGTGGCCGGGGCCGTCCAGACGGGGTGGTCCGGGCCGAGCAGCAGGCCCAGGAATCCCTTGCTCGCCCAGTACGGCGACGCCGGCCCCGAGTAACCCTGCGTCGCCGGCAGGTGCGGCCGGTGCCACCCCAGGGTGAGCAGGCCGTTCTCGTCGGGCACGCCGTGGGCGGCGAAGTGGTCGAGCGTGCGGCCCGCCATCAGGCGCGTGGTCCCCGGCTCGACGGGGGAGGCGTCGAAGATCGCGCCGAGCCAGAGCGGGGCCAGGCTCGCCATCCGGTACGTGAGCGACCGGCCCTGGTGCATGGGCGCGCCGTCGGGGGCGAAGAAGTGCCGGTAGCCGTCCAGGAACGTGCGCAGCCGCTCCTTGTGGACCGTGGCGTCGGCGCCCGACATCCTGGCCCACCACAGCGTGTAGAGGTGGATCGCCCAGCCGCAGTAGTAGTCGTAGTTCTGCCCGGCGCCGTCGGTGTACCAGCCGTCGCCGACGTACCAGCGCTCCACGTCGGCGAGGTGCCCGTCGATCTCGCCCTGGTCGTACGGCCCGCCGACCCCGGCCAGGAACTGCTCGACGATCACCTTGAACAGCACCCAGTTGCACGGCCAGGCGCGCTTGCCCACGATCCCGCCCAGCCAGGACACCACCCGCTCCTGGACGCCGGGGTCGAGCCGGTCGAACAGCAGCGGCCGGGTCTCGTGCAGCGCGATCGCGATCGAGGCGGCCTCCACGATCGTCTGGTTCAGATCGGTGATGGCCGGCCAGGCGTACTCGTGGCCGGGGCCGGTGCCGTGCGCGAGCCCGTCGGCGTAGCGCTCCAGCAGGCCCGCGGGCGCGCCG
>NZ_JBSFTC010000636.1:0-2862 GCF_053590415.1 Nonomuraea sp. NPDC003201 | reverse complement strand
GCGCTGTGCGACGGGAGCCGGACGCTGGCCGAGATCGCCGCCGAGTCGGGGACGGAGCTGGAGCAGGCCGCCGCGGCCCTGGCGGTGGCGGTGCGCCGCGGGCTGCTCACCCACGACCTCTGCCCGCCGGCCACGGTCGCCGACCCGCTGTCCTGGCTACGCGAACGCCTCCCCACCGAAACCCCCCGCCCGGACACCCCCCGCCCGGACACCCCCCGCCCGGACACCCCCCGCCCGGACACCCTCCGCCGGAACGTCCCGCGCTCGGATGTCGCGCGCTCGGATGTCGCGCGCTCGGAGGCTCCCCGCTCGGAGGCTCCCCGCTCGGAGGCTCCCCGCTCGGAGGCTCCCCGCTCGGATGCGCTCCGTCCGGACGCCCACCGTTCGGGTGGCGACCTGTCGGTGGGGCGGCGCGTGCGGGAGATCACCGAGCTGCTCGCCCAGTATCCCGCCGCCTCTCCCGACGTGAAGCTGGCCCTCCAGCGGCGGGTCGAGACGCTGGCCGGCAGCGGGCGGGCGCACGACGACCGGCCCGGCGACCGGCCCGGGGACGACCGCGTGGTCGTGCACGAGGCCGCGGCCGGCACGCTCCGGGTGACCGTCGGCGGAGGGCTGGCGGCCGACCTGGAAGGCCGCGTGCCCCAGGTGCTCGACCTGCTCGCCGCCGACGCCGAGCTGACCAGGCAGCGCACCAACCGGCTGCTCGCCGGCCGGCTCGGCGCGGGCACGTTCGGGCTGGCCGAGGTGTTGGGCGCGACCGGCGACCTGGAGATCCGCCACGGCGACCGCCTCGCCGAGCGGATCGCCGCGATCGTGCGCGCCGCCCCGCCCGGCGCGGCCACCGTCGACCTCGCGGGCCTGCTGGACGACCCCGAGCCGCCGGCCGCGCCCGTGCTCTGCTCGGCCGACGTCATGGTGGCCGCGCCGTCGCTGGAGGCGTACGAGCCGGGGGTGACCCCGCTGGTCCTCGGCGACCTCCACGACGTCGCGCTGCTCACGCCGTGGGCCCTGCAGTTCCACCCCGACGGCGCCGCGCTCGTCGCCGAGCGGGACGCGGCGATCGTGCGGGTGCTCGGCGGCCACACCGCACTCAACGTCATCTCGCGCCGCGCCACCGGCCGGCCGCCGCTGGAGTTCCCCGGGCCGGTGCTGGAGCTGGGCGGCGTGACGGCCGACGGCGGGCGGCGCCGGATCGGGCTCGACGAGCTGTACGTGCACAGCGACGGGCGCCGGGCCGTCCTGCGGGCCAAGGGGGTGGACGGGCCGCTGCTGCTGCACAACGGCGAGCACGACGACACGGCGCTGCACACGGCGCTCGCCCTGCCCAGGGTGCGCCGGCCGGACCTGCGGCGCCTCTCCCGGGTGCCCCGGCTGACCTGGGACAACGTGGTCATCTCGCGGCGCGCGTGGCGCGTGGGCCGGGCGTCGTTCGAGGCGCTCGGGCAGGCGGTCGGGGATCGCGAGCTGCTGGTCGCGATGGCGCGGCTGCGGGAGACGCACGACCTGCCCGTGACGTTCTTCGCCGCGTCTCCTCGCGAACGCCGGCCGATCCACGTGGACACCCGCTCGCCCGCGCTCGTCGAAGGGCTGGGCCGGCTGGCGGCCCAGGCCGAACGGCTCACGCTGACGGAGACCCTGCCGGGGCCGGAGGAGTGCTGGCTGCGCGACGGCGGGCTCCGGTTCGCCGCCGAGCTCCGCTGCGTCTACCTGCGCCCGGCCGGCGGCGGCCCGGTGCCCCGGCCGAAGCCGGAGGCGGCTGACACCTGCTCCCCGGCTCCGGTGACGCGCTCGCGGGCGGTCGCCCGCTATCCGGGGCCGGCGGACGTGCGCGCGGACTCGTGCTCGCGGGTGGCCGACCCGGTGGCCCCGGGCGCGCGGGCGGCGCATCCGTACCCGTGGCAGGGGGAGTGTCGCTGATGGAGCTGCTCGTCGTCCCGCCGCTCACCGACTTCACCACCGAGGTCGTGCCGCCCCCCGGAGCCGAGGTGCTCGACCTCAACGAACACGTCGTCGAACGCCTCGCCGACCCGTCCCGGCTGCGGGCCACCGCCGAACGGCTCGACGGCGGCCCGCTCGCGGCGCTGCTCGAGCGGGCGGCGGCGGCTGTCCTGGAACGGCAGGCGTTCGACGACGCCCGCCTCAGAGCGGTGGGCACCGCGCTGCGGCTGGCGGCCGACCCCGCGGTCCGGCTCAGCATCGACGACCTCGAGCTGGCCGAGGGCAGCATGCAGAGCAGCAGGGACGTGCTCGGCGCGGCCGGGCGGTGCGAGGTGTTCCGGCCCGAGGTCGAGCTGGCCGCGGAGGTCGCCGGCGGGCGGCGGGCGCACGTCGCGCTGGACGGCGCCCGGCAGCTTCCCGCGGCGTTCGCGCTGGTGGGAGCGCTGGGAGCGGGGCGGGTGACGCTGTGCGGGCGGCTCGTGGCCGAACACGGCACGGCGCTGCGGCGCGTGCCGGAGCTGGCTGGGGCGGAGTTCTCCGCGTGGTCGCCCGAACGGGTGATCCGCCCCTTGTGGCGCGCCGGCAAAGGGAAGGACACTGACGCCGGGCCCGTCGAGGGGGCACGGTCGCGGGACGCCTCGGACACCCGGCCGGGGAAGCAGGTGCGCTGGGTGACCGGGGCGTGCCGTCCGCCCGCGGGCGGGCCGTGGGCCGGATGGCTCGACGCGGAGCGGGTGGCCGCCTTCCCCGGGGACGTCCTGGCCCGCTGCCGCGGCCTGACGATCGCCGTGACGCGGATCGACTTCCTGGCCGCCGTGACCGGCCTGAACGGGTGGACCGTCAACCTGCGGCGGCTGCTGGCCGCGATCCCGCCGGGCGTGGCGGTGGCGTGCGAGCTGGTGCTGGGTGCGCCCGGCGTGGCCG
>NZ_JBSFTC010000635.1:0-2878 GCF_053590415.1 Nonomuraea sp. NPDC003201 | reverse complement strand
CCGCCCACCCGTCGGTCCAGGCGCGCCACGGCGAGCACGGCACGGTCACCGGCCCGTGCGAGGTGCGGGCGCCGTGGGGCCGCTCCGCCTTCCACTGCCCGTACTGCCACGGCCACGAGTGCACCGGCAAGCACGTCACGGTGTCCGTCCGCGGGCTGGGCCTCTCGCTCGGCGTGGCGATCTTCGGCAGCCTCCTGACCCGGCAGCTCCAGGGCCGTGCCCCGAGCCCGGAGGCGACCGCGGCGGCCATCCCCGGCGTCCTGTCCTGGGGCGCGCCGGCCACGGCCGTACTGGTGGCGCTGATGATCCTGCTGCCCTCGCCCCGCAGTTAGGCGCTCAGCGAGTCGAGCAGCCGCAGCCGCTCGGCCGAGTCCGTCCCGGGCGCGGCGCCGAAGAAGATGATCCGCTGGCCGGGATCGTCGGGCACGCGCATGGTCTCCTCGTTGAGCTCCAGCGGGCCGACGAGGGGATGGTTGACCCGCCGTACCGAGTAGGTGCACTCGGCGACCCGCTGGCTGCCCCAGACGCGGGTGAAGTCGGGGCTCTTGATGCTCAGCTCGCCGATCAGCTCGGCCAGCAGGGGATCGTCCGGCATGTCGCCGGTGGCCATGCGCAGGTAGGCGGCGACCTCGTCCGCGTGCGTCTCCCAGTCGGGATACAGGTCGCGCATGGCCGGGTCGAGGAACATCGTCTTGGCCAGGTTCACCCGCTGACCGGGGTTCAGGCCGTACAGCGCGTAGCCGAGCCGGTTGGCGCCGAGCAGGTCGAAGTACCTGCCGAGGATGATCGCCGCCTGGTCGGCGACCCCCTCCACCAGCGCCACCACCGACGGGCGCAGCCGCTCGGGGCCGTAGGGACGGCGCGCCACCTGCACCTGTTCGGGCCGGGCGAGCCGCACCAGGTGCATGCGCTCATCGGCGGTCAGCCGGAAGGCGTTGCCCAGCGCCTCCAGCACCGAGTCCGACATCTGATGGCTCTCGCCCTGCTCCAGGCGCGTGTAGTAGTTCACGCTGATCCCGGCCAGCTGCGCCACCTCGTCACGGCGCAGGCCCGGCACCCGGCGCGCCGTGCCGTAGGTCGGCACGCCGCCGGCCTCGGGCGTCAACGCGGCACGGCGGGCGCGAAGGAACTCCCCCAACTGCTCTCCCATGCCCCCATTGTCGCCGCATCCGCCGGCCGCTCCCATCCCCTGGCATGGGTACCCAGGACAGGGGCAGGCTCCCGCGCGAGAACGCCGCCAAGGTGGAGGCATGACCGACAAGAAGATCATCGCCGTGGTCGGGGCCACCGGAGCGCAGGGCGGCGGACTGGTCCGCGCCATCCTTGCCAACCCCGACGGACCGTTCACCGTCCGCGCCCTCACCCGCGACACCGCCTCCCCGCAGGCCCGCGACCTGGCCGAGCAGGGCGCCGAGGTCGTGTACGCCGACCTCGACGACGAGGACAGCGCGCACCACGCCTTCGCCGGGGCCTGGGGCGCGTACGTCGTGACCAACTTCTGGGCCCGGCGCACCCCCGAGCAGGAGGCCGCCCGCGATGCCGCCCGCATGGAGATCGACCAGGCGCACGCGGCCGCCCGCGCCGCCAAGGCCGCCGCGCTCAGGCACGTCGTGTGGTCCACGCTCGAGGACACCCGGCCGCACTTCGCCCACCTGGGCCGCCGGGTGCCGACGCTGCTCGGGGAGTACGCGGTGCCGCACTTCGACGCCAAGGCCGAGGCCAACGCGGCCTTCACCGGTCTCGGCGTGCCGACCACGTTCCTGCAGACCACCTTCTACTACGAGGCCTTCCTCCAGGGACAGGGCCCGCACCGCGACGCGAGCGGCCGCCTCGTGCTGACCCTGCCCATGGCGGGCAACCCGATGTCCATGATCGCCGCCGAGGACATCGGCCGCACGGCGCTGGGCATCTTCCGGCGGGGCCCGGAGTTCGTCGGCCGCACCGTGAGCATCGCCGGCGAGCACGCCGGCGGCAAGGAGCTCGCGGAGAAGTTCACCACGTTGCTCGGGGAGCCGGTGACCTACGCGCCGCTGACCTACGACCAGATGCGGGCCGCCGGCTTCCCCGGCGCCGTCGAGCTCGGCAACATGTTCGAGTTCTACTCCGAGGCGTCCGCCTACTTCACCGGCGTACGCGACCTCGGCCTGGTACGCGAGCTCAACCCCCGCCTGCGCTCCCTCGACGACTGGCTCAACGAGCACCGCGACGAGATCACGGCCGCCATCTGACGGCCGCGGCGTACGATCACACTCCGTCTCCGGTGACCGGACGCCCCCGGAAGATCCGCCAGATCAACCACGCCTGAAGCAGACCGGCGCCGGCCAGGACCACGGTGAGCAGCACCGGGTTCGCGATCTGAGGCGGCACCAGGTCCCATCCCCACCAGATCAGCCAGCCGAGGGGGAAGGTGACGCCGACGAGCGCGACGCCGCTCAGCAGGATCGGATCCCGCACCGTCAGCAGGATCACCAGCGAGACCACGCCGAGAACCACCACGAGAGCGGCGTAGACGACGGCGAGCACAGCCGCGACCTTGCCGTTCCTGTAACGGCGCATCCGACCACGTCCTTCACGGGAGACGACGGCGTCCACCCACGATCCTTTCACGGACGCCCGGCCGCGACCCGCCTCGACGCCTCCAGCGCAGGGGCGGTGTCGCGCCCGCAGCTTCTCCCACGGCGTGTCGAGGGTGAACCCGACCGCGTGCCCGAGCACCGCCGCCTGCCCGGCTCGCCCTCGGCAGCCGGATGCCCCGCCGCCCTGGCCGACCACGCCCGACCTTCGGTGGTGGTGGGGGGGGGGGGGGTGCGCCCGCCCGAGCCCCCCCCCCCCCGACCCCCCCCCGCGTGTAAGGTTGTGTACTGCACCAGACCACCAC
>NZ_JBSFTC010000634.1:0-2909 GCF_053590415.1 Nonomuraea sp. NPDC003201 | reverse complement strand
TGGGCGTTGGTGCCGCTGATGCCGAAGGAGGAGACGGCGGCGCGGCGCGGATGATCCTGAACGTCCCACGGCCGGGCCTCGGTCAGCAGCTCGACAGCGCCGGCCGACCAGTCCACGTGCGGGGACGGCTCGTCCGCGTGCAGGGTCTGCGGCAGCACCTCGTGGCGCATGGCCATGACCATCTTGATCACGCCACCCACACCGGCGGCGGCCTGGGAGTGGCCGATGTTGGACTTCAGCGAGCCCAGCCACAGCGGCTGGTCCCGCTCCTGGCCGTAGGTCGCGAGAAGCGCCTGCGCCTCGATCGGGTCGCCGAGCACGGTGCCCGTGCCGTGCGCCTCGACCGCGTCCACATCTCCGGCCGCGAGCCCGGCGTTGGCCAGGGCCTGGCGGATCACGCGCTGCTGGGAAGGGCCGTTCGGGGCGGTCAGGCCGTTGCTGGCGCCGTCCTGGTTGATCGCCGAGCCCTTGATGACGGCCAGCACCTTGTGACCGTTGCGCCGGGCGTCCGACAGGCGCTCCACCAGCAGCATGCCGACACCCTCGGCCCAGCCGGTGCCGTCGGCGGAGGCCGAGAACGCCTTGCAGCGCCCGTCCGGCGACAGCCCGCGCTGCCGCGAGAACTCCACGAACATGCCGGGGGACGCCATCACGGTCGCGCCACCGGCCAGCGCCAGGTCGCACTCCCCCGACCGCAGCGACTGCGCGGCCAGGTGCAGCGCCACCAGCGACGACGAGCACGCCGTGTCCACCGTCACCGCCGGGCCCTCGAACCCGAACGAGAACGCGACCCGGCCGGAGATCACGCTGGCGGAGGTGCCGGTCAGCACGTAGCCCTCCGCGGCCCCGGTCGCCTCGTGCAGGCGCGGGCCGTAGTCCTGGGCCATCGCGCCCGCGAACACGCCGGTACGGCTGCCGCGCAACCCCGCCGGATCGACGCCCGCCCGCTCGATCGCCTCCCACGACGCCTCCAGCAGCAACCGTTGCTGCGGATCCATCGCCAACGCCTCACGCGGCGAAATCCCGAAAAATCCGGGATCGAACTCCCCCGCGTCATACAGGAAACCGCCGTGCCGCGAATAAGACGTCCCACGGCTGTCCGGGTCCGGGTCGTACAGGGCCGCCAGATCCCAGCCGCGGTCCACGGGGAACTCCCCGATGGCGTCCGTACCGGAGATCACCAGGTTCCACAGGTCGTCCGGGGAGCGCACCCCTCCGGGGAAGCGGCAGGCCATGCCCACGATCGCGATCGGCTCGTCCGCCACCGAGGCGGCGGTCACCACGGCCTGGACGGACTGCCCGCCCGTCAGTTCCGCGCGCAGGAACGCGGCCAGCGCCTGCGGCGAGGGGTAGTCGAACAGCAGCGAGCTGGGGAGCTGGAGCCCGGTGGCGGCGTTGAGCCGGTTCCTGAGCTCGACGGCGCTGAAGGAGTCGAAGCCGAGCGCCTTGAAGGCGGTGGCGGTGTCCACGGTCGCGGCGTTGGCGTGGCCGAGGACGAGCGCGATGCAGGTCCGTACGAGCTCCAGGAGCAGCTGCTCCTGCTCCGGGCCCGGCAGGCCGTGCAGCCGGTCGGCGAGCGGCTGGGTCCCGTCGCCGGTGGCCGCCGGCTCCGGGGGCGCGGGTGGGGGCGGCGCCGCGCCGTCCGCCTCGGGAAGCCAGTGGTACGTGCGCTGGAAGGCGTAGGTGGGCAGCGGGACGCGCCGCGCGCCGGGGTAGAGGGCGTCCCAGGCCGGGGCGGTGCCGCGTACCTGCAGCTCGGCCAGGGCCAGGGCGGCGCTGTGGCATTCGTTCCGGTTGTCCCGCAGCGTGGCGACGAACCGGGTGCCGGGGTCGGCGGGCAGGCAGTGCTGGCCCATGGCGGCCAGCACCGAGCCGGGGCCGACCTCGACGAACGTGGTCACGCCGGTGTCGGCCAGCGCGCGGATGCCGTCGCTGAAGCGCACGGCCTCGCGGACGTGCCACACCCAGTGGCCGGGCGAGCACAGGTCCTCGCCGGACGCGACGGCCCCGGTGAGGTTGGAGACGATCGGGATGGCCGGCTCGCGGTAGGTGAGCGACTCGGCCACCTGCCGGAACTCCGCCAGCATCGGGTCCATCAGCGGCGAGTGGAAGGCGTGGCTCACGCGTAACCGGCGGGTCTTGCGGCCACGGGCGCGGAACGCCTCGGCGATCTCCGTGACGCGCTCCTCCGCGCCGGAGACCACGACGGAGTCGGGGCCGTTGATCGCGGCGATGCTGACGGAGTCGTCGAGATGGGGGCGGAGCTCCGCCTCGGTGGCCTGGACGGCGATCATCGCGCCGCCGGCGGGCAGGGCCTGCATCAGCCTGCCGCGCGCCGCGACCAGGGTGCAGGCGTCGGCCAGGGACAGCACTCCGGCGACGTGCGCGGCCGAGATCTCGCCGACGGAGTGGCCGATGAGCCGGTCGGGGCGGATGCCCCAGTGCTCGTACAGGCGGGTGAGCGCTACCTCGAAGGCGAAGAGCGCGGGCTGGGTCATGCCGGTCTCGTCCAACGCCCCATCGGGATCGTCGAACATCACCTCGAGCAGCGGCCTGGCGAGCTCGCCGTCGAAGCAGGCGGCGATCTCGTCGAGGGCCCGCGCGAAGGCGGGGTACGCGGCGTAGAGCTCGCGGCCCATGCCCGGGCGCTGGCTGCCCTGGCCCGAGTAGAGGAAGGCGACGTCGCCGTCGCTCGGCCGCCCGGTCACGATCTCGGCGGCGGCCTCTCCCCTGGCGAGCCGGTCGAGCGCGGCGGCCAGCCCGGACGGATCGTCGACGACGATCGCGGCGCGGCGGTCGAAGGCCGTGCGCGTCGTGGCCAGCGAGTAGGCCGTGTCCACGGCGGCGGACACGGCTTCGGCTTCGGCGTGGTCGGCGGCGGCGGACACGGCGGCGGCGGGCTCGGCGGC
>NZ_JBSFTC010000633.1:0-2910 GCF_053590415.1 Nonomuraea sp. NPDC003201 | reverse complement strand
GTCGGCGACCGTCGCGGGCACGAGGGGCTGCTGCTCGGCGGGCTCGTCCTGTCCGCGGCCGGGATGGCCGCCGTGTCGCTGACGCACTGGAGCCTGAGCGTCGTCGCCGGCGCCGCCGTCTTTGGCGCCGGGTTCGGCGTCCTGCAGAACGCCACCATGACCGTCATGTACGGGCGCGTCCGTCCGGAGATGTTCAGCACCGTCAGCGCCCTGTGGAACGCCGCCTACGACAGCGGCATGGCCGCCGGCGCGTTCGCGGTCGGCCTCCTGGCGCCCCTGACCGGCTACCCGCCGGCGCTGCTGGTCACCGCCGCTCTGATGGCGCTCGCCGTCATCTTCGTCCCCCGGGCCCGCAGGGCCCCCTCGACCCTTGTGGAACCATGATGACGCAACTCGCCGTGAGGACATTCGCCGACGCCGCCGATGGCTGGCACTCACCGCTCTGGCGCTGCCGACCCTGCTGGTCGCGATCGACATCTCCGTGATGGGCGCGGCGCTGTTCGCGCTGGCCTCGGCCGTGGGCGCGTTCGCCGCCACCCCGCTGCTGGTGATCCTGGCCCGGGCCGTCATGGGCGTGGCCGGGTCGGCCATCATGCCCGCCTCCATGTCGCTGATCGGGGTGCTGTTCACCGACGAGAAGGTCCGCGTGCAGGCGATGGGCGCGTACATGACGGTGTTCCTGGGCGGGATGGCGGTGGCGCCGTTCGTCGGCGGGCTGCTGCTGGCCTCCTTCTGGTGGGGGTCGGTGTTCCTGATCGGTGTGCCGGTCATGGCCGTCACCATCGCCGTCGTACCGCGCCTGCTGCCGGAGACCCGCTCCGAGCACGCGCCCCGGATCGACCTGGTGAGCACCGGGCAGAGCCTGGCCGCGGTCCTCGGCGTCGTCTACGCGCTCAAGACCTGGGTGAGCGACGGCGCCGGCGCCTCGGTGTGGCTCACCCTGGCCGCCGGACTGCTCCTCGCCGCGCTGTTCGTGCGGCGGCAGCGGCGGCTGGACAACCCGCTGCTCGACCTGGGCCTGATCCGCGCGCCGCGGGTGGCCAAGGTGCTGGCCGCGCTGTTCCTGACCGCGCTGGTCAGGGGCGGGCGCTGGCGGCGTTCGGCATCGGCGCGGCGTTCCCGCTGCTGATGGACCGCGTCATCAGCGCCGCACCGCCGGAGCGGGCCGGCGCGGGAGCGGCGCTGGCCCAGGTGAGCAACGAGCTGGGGATCGCGGTCGGGCTGACGCTCCTCGGCTCCCTGGGCACCGTGATCTACCGCGCCCGGCTCGGCCTGCCTGGCTCACCGTCCGCGGGCGGCGTCGTCGACGGCGTCCGTGACGCCGCCGCCCGCGGTGACCTCCACCTGCTGGGGGACGTGCGGGCGGCGTTCACCGACGCCTACAACGTCGTGGGCCTGGCCGGCGTGGCCGTGCTGGTCCTGGTGCTCGTCCTCGTCAAGCGCGGACCGAACGGCTGACACTCCGGAGCGACGGCCCTGCGGCGAGGGCCGCCTCGGGGCTCCGGCAAGCCACGCAGAAGCGATAGAGGTCCACCCGGGTGAGCGTGCCGGCCGGGTTGTACCGCCGTTTGCAGTAGGCGCGCCAGAAACCTGTCGCCTCGAGTCTGGCGCCCGCCTCCTGGCACTTGGCGCACGCGTTGGGGTTGTAGTGCGAAGAGTCGAAGTACCAGTCGGCCGACAGCGAGCCGTCTCCACAGGTGACCGCGAGCGCCACGCTCGTTGACGCCTGTTCGGCGCTCGCGGTCCCGCCTGTCAGCAGCGCGACGGCCGTGCCCAGCATGGCGGCCGTGCTCAGGACGATGGTCGGCTTCCTCGAATGCGATCCCGTGTGTGCCATGTCCGCCTCCTCAGGGTTACAGGACCGATTCTCAGTACGGGAAGCAGCGCTGACCAGGGCGGCGGCAGGGCATTCAACGGGCATTCGGGTGGCCGCGCAGGAACGCGGTGACCAGCTCCCGGTACTCGGCGGGCCGGTCGTGGGCGATGTCGTGGCCGGAGCCGTCGATCGCGCGGAAGACGGCGTTCGGCAGCACGTCGGCGTACTCGCGGGCGACCTCGGGCGCCAGGTAGTCGCACGAGCCGCGCAGCACCAGCACGGGCACGGCGACCCGGCGCAGTGCGGGCCGGGGGTCGGCCATCCGGCCGGCGTCGCGCGCGGTCATGACGTTGGCCCAGAACCCCGACCCCGACGGCGGCTCCCGCAAGGGCCGGCCGGGGCACCCCGCCCGCATGTCCAGGTCGCCGACGAGGGACTCGAACTCGCCGTCCATCGCCTCGCCCGGCAGCAGCGCGTGGGCGGCGCGAGGCCCCGCGACCTCGACGAGCGCGGCGGCCAGCAGCAAGCGGGGATGGCGGTCCCACAGCGCGCCGTTCTGGTCGCGCAGCCCGCTCGCCGTCAGGTGCCGGTTGTCCGGGAAGGCGGGAGACCACATCGTTCCCGGCGAGGCCACGACCGCGCGGGCGACCCGGTCCGGGTGCGCGGCCAGGTAGGCGGCGACGAGCTGGCCGCCCCAGGAGACGCCGGCCAGCACGACGCGGTCGGCGCCGATCGCGGCCCTGACGGCGTCCAGGTCGGCGACGTGCCTGGCGACCGTGTAGCCGCCCACGTCGGACAGGCGGCCGGACAGGCCCGCACCCACTTGGTGGTAGGCGTACACGTCGAAGCCCGCGGCGGCGAGCGCGGGCGCCAGCGGCGACGGCTCGGCGTCCGGCGCGCCCGGCCCGCCGTGTACGAGGATCACCGGCGTGGCCCCGCGCTCGCCCTGGGCCGGGGTCCGCGTGTAGGCGATGCGCGAGCCGGTCGGCAGGTCCCAGTACCGCGTGCCGGGCCCGGCCGCCATAGGCCGGTGCGGCGGCCCGCCGAACAGCAGGCCCGCGAGGGGGACGGCCACGGCCGCCAGCTCCGCCCCG
>NZ_JBSFTC010000632.1:0-2925 GCF_053590415.1 Nonomuraea sp. NPDC003201 | reverse complement strand
GCGCGGTCACCGCGATGCCCGGCACGAACGCGATCACGCCGCCGAAGTCGCTGCCCACGCCGGGCCAGCCGGCCAGCAGCATCGCCACCACGCCGAGCCCCGTCACCCCGGCCACGGCCAGCCGCTTGCGGCCGACGCGGACGAAGTGCTCGGCGGCCACGGCGGTGACCATCAGCACGGCCGTGGCCAGCAGCGCGAACGGGATGTTCGCCAGCCCGTAGTAGCGGCCGCCGACCACGGCGGTGTAGCCCATCAGGCTGTTGAACTGCAGCGTCGTCCCGGTCAGCAGGTCGCCCACGAGCACGGCGGCGGTGGTGGCCGCGACGGCCGCGGGCGGGCCCAGCGGGTGGCGCCGCCACGGGCCGCCCAGCGCGACGGCCGCGATGATCGCCGTGCTCGCCAGCACCCCGCCGATCAGCGTCGGCACGGGGTACGGGCTGCGCTCCCACGGCACCAGGTTGACCGCGTACGTGGAGACGGGGATCGAGGCGAGCACGATGGCGGCCACGCCGACCGCGCCCAGCCGCCTGCGCCTGGACAGCAGGAAGTAGGAGAGGGCGTAGAAGGCGACCTGGACGATGGCGAAGGCGGTGAAGAAGACGCCGGTCGTGCCGCGGACGGCGGTGCCCTTGAGGTCGGCCCTGCGCAGGTCGTCGATCGTGGTGCGCTCGCCGAGCTGCCACGGCAGCCCGATCACGGTGGAGGGCGGGGCGATGCCCGCCGCGGTGAGGAGCGTGGGCGTGATGTCGGGCAGCACGACGATGTCCGCGCGCCGGGTGGAGTTGGCCCCCACCGACGGCCCGGCGACCTCACCGCCCGGCGCGGGCGCCATGCCCGCGCGCTTCCACATCGCCACGCGCAGGTGCGGCACCGAGCCGTGGTCGCCGATCCCGGCCAGCACGATCTCGGTGTCCGGGGGCAGCTTGTCCAGGGCCGCGCCGACCTTGGCGTCGGCCTCGCGGACCAGGGCGCGCCGCCGCTCCGGCGCGAGCAGCTCGGGCTCCAGCGGCAGCTTGCCGTCCACGATGTACGGCTTCACCAGCACGTCGACGTCCACCGCCATCATCCGGCAGCGCGACCAGTCGGCCAGCCCGGCGGGCTCGGCGGCGTAGAGGTCGACCTTGCCCGTCCGGTCGGCGAGGGCCAGCGCCGCGCCGGGCCCGACGGCGGCCGTGCACTGCCCGGCGGCGTGCACGGCGGTCCCGAGCGTGCCCGCGAAGGTCCCGTCACGCAGTTGCAGCAGCCCGGGGACCTCGGAGACCACGGCCCCGGACCCCTGCACGACCGGCTCGGGCGACATCCCGCACCGGCGCCCGACCGCCGACCGCACGCCCGACGCCACGGTCAGCCACCCGTCGTACGCGCAGGTCACGGTGCCCACGGCCTTGACCGACAGGGACCCGATCCCGCTCTGCCCGGCCAGCCGCCACAGGCGGGGCGTGTCCGCCGGGTCGAGATCGTCCCACATCAGCCCCGGCACCCCGATGAACGCCACCCGCCCTCCGGCGTCCTCCTGCTCCGCCTGGAACGACGCCGCCTGGGCGGGCGGGGCGGCCCACCACAGGGTGGACGACACCAGGAGCAACAGCACCCACCTCACCGACCGACCCCCGCTCTTGTTGGAAACGCCCGAAACCCTACCGGGCCGGGGGCTCAGGCGAAGGGCTTCGCGACGATCAGTCGGCTCAGCGTCTCGTCGTACTCCGGGTCGAGCCAGTAGTCCGAGTGCCAGCGGGCCTCGGGCAGGGGCTCGCCCGGGGCGGGCCGGTGCGGGTCCCAGCAGAAGACGTCCACGCCGTTGGGGGCGCCGGGGGCCAGGGGGTCGACGCGGCCGAAGACGGGCCCGCCGATGGGGTCGCTCAGCCGGTAGAGGTTGTACCAGGGGACGGCGTCGCGTACGGCCGACAGCCCGGCGGTGCCGAAGTAGGCGGGGAAGAAGGCGGCGTACAGGCGGCGCAGCGGCGAGCCGTGCGTGAGCATCCTGACCCGGGCCCGCGCCTCGGGGCCGAGCTGCAGCACCAGGGCGGCGGTGATGACGCTCCCCTGGCTGTGCCCGGACAGGACCACCTCGTCCCGCTCCTGCTTGGCCAGCCGGCCCACGCGGTCGATCAGCTCGGGGATGACGCGTTCGGTGTAGCACGGCGGGGCCAGCGGGTGGATGGCGCGGGGCCAGAAGGTGGAGATGTCCCAGAGGATCCCGATCGTCCGGCGCAGCCCGGAGTCGCTGTACGTGCGGCGGCCGAGGAAGACCAGGCCCACGATGACCGCCGCCATGGCCCAGCTGCCGAGAGTGGCGAGCAGGCCCACGATCCCGCCGTTCGGGGTGAACAGGTGGAACTGGTAGATCACGGTCACCGCGGCGAACCCGGCGACGCCGATCCCGGTCAGCACGGCCAGCACGAGCCCGGCGCGGTCGGTCAGCGCGGCGAGCGCCCACTTCTCGGCCACCGCGCCGCCGTCGCGCTCGCCGTAGAGGGGCGTCACCTCGGGGGTCAGCCGGGCGGCGTCGGACCCGCGGATCGCGTACAGGGTGACGGCCAGGCCGGCGAAACCGACGGCCAGCAGCGGCACCAGCGCGGCCGTCCACCACACCGGGTCGTCGAGGAAGAGCTTCTTGCCGACCGGCTCCGGGGAGGCGGAGGTGCCCGGGACGCCGAAGAACGTGGCGGTCCAGAACAGCAGTCCGAGCGCCAGCACGTTCGCGCTGCCCGCGGCCACCATCAGCACCAACCACGCCGCGATCCCGCCCATCGCCCGGGGCTCGCCGGAAGCGCGGTCCATCCAGGCCAGCACGCAGGTGGCGACCAGGATGAACGCCCCGATCCCGACCGTGAGCGCGAACTGGAACGTCCCCACCCCCACGCCGGGCAGCTGCCGTCCGGGCGCGCCCGGCGCCATCCCGGCCAGCGCCGCCCCGAGGGTGGC
>NZ_JBSFTC010000631.1:0-2951 GCF_053590415.1 Nonomuraea sp. NPDC003201 | reverse complement strand
GGCGGCGTCGCAGGACGACGCCGCGTTCGTGGACGCCGACATCGCCCTGCACGCGGCGGTCGTCGCGGCGGCCGGCAACCCGGTGCTGACCGACCTGTTCGCCGAGTTCGCGCCGGCGTTGCGCGAAGGGCTGATCGGCCTGGTGGAGGTGCTGGGGCTGCGCGCGCACGACCGCAATCCCGGGCACGACACGCACGCGGACCTGGTGGCCGCCGTCCGGGACGGGGACGGGGACGCGGCAGGCGCGATCCTGCAGGCGGAGCTGGAGCAGACGCTCGCCCACCTGCACGACTCATAGCCCCGCGCAGCCCGCCGTTCGTTACGGTTCGACCGTGACCATCCGCACGCAGCGCCCCACGGCCCGCGTCATCCTGGCCGCCCCCGACGACCGCGTCCTGCTGCTCCGTTTCATCCCGCCGGACCCGTGGCCGAAGGAGCCCGCCTGGCACCTGCCCGGCGGCGGCCTGGAGCCGGGCGAGTCACCGGCGCAGGCCGCGGCGCGCGAGGCGCTGGAGGAGACCGGCCACGTGTTCGGCGCCGCCGACCTCGGCGACCCCGTGGCGGTGAACGAGGGCGCCTGGTCCAACCTGGGCCGCCACTTCTACACCGTGCACACGTACTTCTTCGCCCGCGTGCCGTCCGCGACCGTCACCCCCACGGCGCTGGAGGAGTACGAGACGGAGGAGTTCAAGCTCGGCCACCGCTGGTGGCGCACGGACGAGCTGGCCGCCACCGAGGAGCGCGTGTTCCCGCCCGGGCTGGCCGCGCTGCTGCCGGACCTCCTGGCCGGGGTACGGCCCGAGGCCCCCGTGAGACTTCTCTGGACACAGGAGAAAAAATCTTCGGAAGGGATGTGAAGAACGCGCGGGCGGCTCCGACCCAGTCATGAGCACAACGCGAAGGAGCACCAATGAGCAAGCTCATCTACTGGGTCCACACCTCCGTCGACGGCCACATCGAGGGCCCGAACGGGGAGTTCGACTGGCCGGCGATGGGGCCGGAGCTGTCGGCGTACGGGGACGAGGTCCACGCCCGCGTCGGCACCTTCCTGTACGGGCGCGTCGTCTGGGAGATGATGTCCGGCTACTGGCCCCACGCGGAGTCGATCTCGGACGACCCGCACGACCTCAAGTTCGCCCCCATCTGGCGCAGCACCCCGAAGGTCGTCTTCTCCACCACGCTGCAGGAGGCCGGCTGGGACGCCCGGATCGTCTCCGGAGACCTCGCCAAGGAGGTCGCCGAGCTGAAGAGCGGGCCCGGCAAGGACCTCCTGCTGAACGGCGGCTCCCGGCTGGCCGGCGCGCTCACCGAGCTGGGGCTGATCGACGAGTACCACATCATGGTGCACCCGGTCGTCCTCGGCGGCGGACGGCCGGTGTTCCCGCCGCTCAAGGAGCGGACCGGCCTGCGCCTGGTGGAGACGCGCACGTTCGACGCCGGGGTGGCGCTGCTGCGCTACGAACGGGCCGAGGGCTAGGGCAGCGCGGCCTCGATCTCGTGGCGGGTCGGCATGGACGTGCTGGCCCCCTCCCGCTGCACCGACAGCGCCGCCGCCGTGGACGCGAAGCCCAGCGCGTCGGCCACGCTCATCCCCTCCGACCTGGCCACGGCGAACGCTCCCACGAAGGTGTCGCCGGCCGCGGTCGTGTCCACGGCCTCCACCTTCACCGCGGGCACCCGCAGCCGCTCCCCCGAGCGCGACCCGTAGAGCGCGCCCTCGGAGCCCAGCGTGATCAGCGCCTCCTCCACCCGCTCCAGCAGCGCGTCGAGGGCGGCGTCCGGGCCGGCGGCGCCGGTGATGGCGGCGGCCTCGTGCTCGTTCGGGACGATCGTGGTGACCGCGTCGAGGAGCTCGTCCGGCAGCGGCCGCGCGGGGGCCGGGGTCAGGTAGACATGCACGCCGGAGACCTGGGCGGCCTGCGCGGCCGCCACGACGGCTTCCATGGGCAGCTCGAGCTGGAGCAGCAGCGCGTCCGAACGGGCGATGGCGGCCAGGTCCTCGCCCGAGGGGCCGGCGATGGTGCCGTTCGCGCCGGGGACGACGATGATCGAGTTGCCGCCCTCGTCGTCCACCACGATGTGCGCGATGCCGCTGGGCCCGGGCACCTCGCGCAGGCCGCGTACGTCGATTCCGGCCTCCGCCAGCGTGGCGCGCATCTCCGCCCCGAACCCGTCGTCGCCCACCGCCCCGAGGAAGGCCACGTGCGCGCCCGCGCGGGCGGCGGCGATGGCCTGGTTCGCGCCCTTGCCGCCGGGCACGGTGCGGAACCGGTGCCCGGTGACCGTCTCGCCCCGTTTGGGGGCCTCGGAGACGTACGCGACGAGGTCCATGTTGGCGCTGCCGAAAACCGAGATCATGGCCCCATCATCTCCTGTGTGCGGGCGGCCAGCGCGGCCAGCCCCACCCCGTCGTACCCGGTCAGGCTGCTGGCCAGGCTGTCGCGCATCCGCCATTGGTCCGGCACGCCGCCGTTCAGCGCGCCCGCGACGGAGCCGGCCGTGGCCCCGGCGGAGTCGGTGTCCCAGCCGCCGGCCACCGCTCCGGCGATCGTGGCGGTGAAGTCGCCCCGGCCGTGGATCAGCGTGGCCGCGATCAGGGCGGCGTTGTTGATGGTGTGCACCCAGTGCAGGCCGCCATGGCGTTCGTGCAGGAGGTCGACGACCCGCTCGAAGTCGTCCTCGCGGGCGGCGTCCGCGACGGCCAGGCGTACCGCCTCGTGCAGGCGCGAGCGCTCCGGCACCACCGACAGGCCCGCCCGTACGACCTCCTCGGGCGAGGTGGCGACCAGGGCGGCCGCGCACATGGCGGCCACGAACATCGCCCCGTAGATCCCGTTCGCGGTGTGGGTCAGGCGATCTTCGCCGATTCGATCAGCATCGGGTCGAAGGCGTCCGACAGGTTGCGGAAAAGGCGCTGGCCGACCCGGGCGAGACGGAAGTCCCGCTGGTAC
>NZ_JBSFTC010000630.1:0-2960 GCF_053590415.1 Nonomuraea sp. NPDC003201 | reverse complement strand
GCCAGGTCGGCGCCGCGCCCCGACGGCGGCCGCATCGTCCTCGTCCGCGGCCCGGGCGTCGCCCACGCCGACCGCGAGGTGCGCGAGATCGCCGGCCTGTACGCCCAGCCCGACAGTGACGTGCCCTGGGACGTGCCCTGGGACGTGTCCCTCCTCGAGGCGGGGCGGTCCACCGCGCCCGCGGTGCTGGCGGCCATCGACGGCAGCCTGCTCGCCCACCTGGCCGCGCACGGCACGTTCAGGGCTGACAGCCCGCTGTTCTCCTCGCTCCACCTCGACGACGGCCCCCTGACCGGCTACGACCTCGAACGCCTGCGCCGCGCCCCCCACCACCTCGTCCTGTCGAGCTGCGACTCCGGCCAGATGGCGGCCGTCGGCGCCGACGAGCTGCTGGGCCTGGCCACCGCCCTGCTCCGCCTCGGCACCGCCGGGATCGTCGCCAGCGTCGTCCCCGTGAACGACGAGACCGCCGTGCCCGTCATGCTCGGCCTGCACGACGGCCTGCGCCGCGGGCTCGGCCTGGCCGAGGCGCTCTGCCGGGCCAGGGGCGACGACGTGTCGTTCATCGCCATCGGGGCAGGCTGAACGGGCCATTGATGGGAAGCGCGCGATCATGAAACAATTCCCTAACAGATGGATATCGGGGTTTGGGGGACGGTCGCCCATGATCCGCGAGCTGATCGAGCGGCCTTAGGATGCCGGACGACGAGCTGGACGAGGCGTTCGAGCTCGGCAGGACGTGCGCGCTGGCCGCCGAATGCGGCAGGGACCTGCGGCGCTGCGCCCAGATGTACAGCGGGCTGTTCCCCGTGGCGGCCTTCGGCGCCGAGTCCTACGCCACCCTGACCCTGTCCACGGCCTTCAGCGCCCCCTGGGCCAGCGCCGAGCACCTGAAGGTGGCCAACCGGGCCGCCCTGTGGGTCCTGGCCGTGGACCGTCTCGTGGACCACACCGCCACCACCCGCGAGCAGGTAGACCGGCTGATCCGCGAATGCCTGTCGGTCGCCGACGGCGCCGTGCCCCGCTCGGCGGCGACCCGGTTCCTGGCCGACCTGCGGGACGAGCTGGGCACCGTGAAGGAGTTCGACGACCTGCGGTGGATCTGGCGCGACCAGCTCGCCGAGACGCTGACCGGCATGGGCAGGGCCTGGGCGTGGCGGGACACGCGGGCCGTGCTGACGCTGGAGCGCTTCCTCGACAACGCCGACAGCCGCGGCTCGTGCTTCGTGGACGTCTCGCACTGGATCTACACCGCCGACGACTGGGCCAGAACCCATCTGGACGACCTCCGGGCGGTCAGCAGGCAGGTCCAGCGCTACCTGCACCTGCTCGGCGACGTGGCCTCCTACCGCAGGGACATGAGCTGGGGCGACCTGAACGTCCTGGCGCTCGGCGTCAGCCGCGCCGAGGTCGTCGGGGCGATGGCCGCCCTGGCCCGCGAGGCCGCCGGGCTCATCGAGCCGGTACGGGCCGGCAGCCCCCGCACCGCCGCCTACCTGCGCAGACAGATAGGGTTCAACGCGGGTTTCGTCGGTATTTCGGGCTGAGGACCGGCCCGTTAAAGTGCTTGTCGGATTACCTGACACATTGGCTTGACACGTTGACCGTCAGATCCGCGAATAAGAGCGCGTCGCACGACAAACCGTGACATTTTGATTCTTGTAAAAGATTGCGGCTTGAGTGGAAAATGTGGCGTTGCTAGGGTGTCTGGATGCCAGGCATGTGGAGCGACCTTCTCAATACACCTTGACAGGTACCACTGACCACGGCACCTCAGGGGCGGGGTTGTGCATGCGCGGGAGAGGTACAGGCGGTGCTGGATGGAATTCGGTCGCTCTGACCGTTGGCGGCTGCCGACAGCGATCAAGATCCTGATCGCGGGTGGTTTCGGTGCGGGCAAGACCACCATGGTCGGTGCCGTGTCCGAAACCCGGCCATTGCGTACGGAAGAGGCGCTCACCCAGGTAGGGACCCACGTCGACGACCTGTCGGGCGTCGAGAGGAAGCTCACCACCACCGTGGCCATGGATTTCGGCCGCATCACCATCGCCAACGACTACATGCTCTACCTGTTCGGGACGCCCGGCCAGGAGCGGTTCTGGTTCGTGTGGGACGAGCTGGCCATGGGCGCTCTCGGCGCCGTCGTGCTGGCCGACACCCGCCGCCTCGACGACTGCTTCCCGGCCGTCGACTACTTCGAGAAGCGCGAGCAGCCGTTCATCGTGGCGCTCAACTGCTTCGAGGGCTCGAGGCCGTTCACGGTCGGCGAGGTGCGCTCGGCGATCGGCCTGGAGCCGGACATCCCCATCGTGCGCTGCGACGCCCGCAAGAAGGACTCGGGCCGGGAAGTGCTCATCACGCTCGTCGAGCACGCGATGCGCATGGGGGCCTCGCCCGTCGGGACCATGTCGTGACCATGACCGGCTAACCTTTTGGCGATGGAGGAGATCGACCGCCGGATCGTCACGCTGCTCGCCCGCGACGGCCGCATGAGCTTCACCGACCTGGCCAGGGAGACCGGGCTCTCGGTCTCGGCGGTGCACCAGCGCGTACGCCGCCTGGAAAAGCGCGGGGTCGTGCGCGGATACGCCGCGATCATCGACCATGAGGCGGTCGGGCTGCCGCTGACCGCGTTCGTGTCGATCAAGCCGATCGACCCGGCCGCGCCCGACGACGCCCCCGAGCGGCTGGCCCACCTGACGGCCATCGAGGCGTGCCACAGCGTGGCGGGCGACGAGAGCTACATCCTCAAGGTCCGGGTGGGCTCGCCGACGGCGCTGGAGGACCTGCTGCAGCAGATCCGCGCCTCGGCCAACGTCTCGACCCGCACCACGGTCGTGCTGAGCACCCCGTACGAGCACCGGGCCCCCGAGGTGGCCGGCCGCGGCGGGCCTGCGCTCCGGCCCCTCGGCGTCGGCTTTTCCGACGACGTACTCCTTCATCCCGGCGATGCCGGGCAT
>NZ_JBSFTC010000629.1:0-2978 GCF_053590415.1 Nonomuraea sp. NPDC003201 | reverse complement strand
TGGCGGTTGTCGCGCGGGGGGGCGTGGTTGGGGGCCACGGCGCTCTCCCCCATGGAGATGGCGAGCATCAGGTCGTCGACGTCGACGACGGGGTGGACGACGCCGGCCGCGCGGCCGGCGTCGAGGAGAGGCTCGAAGCAGGCCGCGATGCGGCGGGCATGCTCGATGAACCACTGCAGGTCGGCGCTGGACAGGACCTGGGCGAGGCCGCGGTTGTCCAGTTGCATGTCCAGGACGAAGTCGAACAACGTGACCGCGCCGTCCGGTTGTCCCCGCAGCCCGGCGGCATGGTGCTCGATCTGGGCGACGTTGTCGGCGAAGACCGTGGCCGCGAGCTCCTCGCGGGTGCCGAAGTTGCGGTAGATCGTAGTGCGGCTCACCCCGGCGACCCGGGCGATCTCCTCCAGCGCGACGTCGTGGCCGTGTTCGGCGAACATCCGCCGCGCCGCGGTGAGCAGCCGATCCCGGTTGCGGACGGCGTCCTTCCGTGTCACTGGCACCCGCTTTCCTGCACGGTCCAACCCTAACTTGCCACGAACCGTACAGGATTGTACGTTTAGCGGCGACAGAAACGTACACATGTGTACGGTTTGGGCGGCCATGAGATCGCCCCAGCCGATCGGAGCGGACAATGCGCGGTTTGAAGGACAAGGCGATCATCGTGGCCGGCGGGGCGACCGGCATCGGCGCGGCGACCGCGATCAGGCTCGCCGAGGAAGGCGCCGATGTCGTCGTCGGCGACGTCAACCTCTCCGGCGCGCAGGCCACCACCGCCAAGATCACCGAGGCCGGCGGTTCGGCGATCGCGGTGCGCTTCGACCTCGCCGACGAGGACTCCGTCAACGCGATGGTCGCCAGGACCGTCGAGGAGTTCGGCACCGTGCACGGCCTGTTCAACGTCGGCGCGGACCTGTCGCCGGGCACCCTCGGGCGTGACAGGTCGCTGCTCGACACCGATCTGGACGTGTGGGAACGCACTCTGGACGTCAACGTCCTGGGTTATGTCCGCACCGCTCGCGCCGTCCTGCCGCACCTGCTGGCCAACGGCGGCGGCAGCATCGTCAACTGCTCCTCCGGCGCCGCGGTCAGCGCCAGCGACCGCAAGCGCCCCGCCTACGGGGCCTCGAAGTCGGCGGTCAACGCGCTGACCCGGCACATCGCCGGGCGCTTCGGCCCCGAGGGCGTGCGCTGCAACGGCGTGATGCCCGGCCTGGTCATGGGCGAGACGCAGGCGGCGCAGAACGACGTCCAGCTCCAGAAGATGTTCCTGGAGCACGTTCCCACCACCCGGCTGGGCCGCCCGGCCGACCTGGCCGCGGTCGTGGCCTTCCTGCTGTCCGACGACGCCGAGTGGATCAACGGCCAGGTGTGGGCCATCGACGGCGGCGCGAACATGCGCGCCTGACCACCACGGCCCACCCCCCGCCTGCGATCAACGTGCGGTGGCCGAATCCCACATCAGCGGCGAGTCGTCGAAGACCACGGCGAGCTTGAGCCTCGTCCCCGCCTTGATCGCCTCCGGAAGGGTGACGCTGCCCTGCTGGGCCTGGCCGAAGGAGATCAGGCCGAGATCCGTAACCCTCCCGCCGGCCGTGAACGCGTAGCCGTGACCCGTCGTGTTCGCGTGCAGGGCCGTGCCGGCGGGATCCGACGCCATGGCGTCCAGCGGTACGGTCGCCCGCTCGCCGACGCCGTTCGCCCTGATCAGCCGCGGGGGCCGCCGGTCGCGCGTCAGGTCGTCGAGGGCCGGAGCCCGCTGGGCGAGCCGCCACTCCTGCGAGCCGTCCCCGGCCGCGTTCTGCAGGGTCAGCGGGGGGCGGGCGAGCTGCTCGCGGAGGACGCCTACGTACGCGCGGGCGTCGAGGCCATCCGTCACGAGCAGGAGAGCTTCGACACCGGCACGGGCACCTTCACGGAGCTGCGCGACCATTCCGCGATCGACCTTCCCGCCGACGCGCCGCCCACCACGTTCTGGTGCTACGGCGCGATGGGCCTCAGCCGGGTGCTGGCCTCCCGGTGGCTGCCGGGGTCACTCGCGCGGGCCGAGTCGACGCGGCCCTGGCGCTCACCAGGGCGCACGGCTTCGGGCGCGGCCAGTGCCTGTGCCACGGCGACTTCGGCAACCTCGAACTGCTCCTGCAGACGGCGCAGCTCAGGAACGATCCTGAGCTGCGCGCGGAAGCCGCCGGCCTGCCCGGGGTGACTCCTCAGCCCGCCTCGGCGCTGCCGTTGCCGTTGCCGTTTGAGGCGGACACCAGCCCGGCGATGTAGTCGGAGACCGCGGCGACGGTCGGTTGCCGCCACAGCAGGGTCGTCGGCAGCGAGCACCGGAACCGCTTCTCCAGCCGCCGCCGGACCACCACCGTCAGCACCGAGTCCAGCCCCTGCTCGACCAGCGGCCGGTACGGCGACAGGTCGGCAGGGGCCAGCCGCATCTCCTTGGCGATCTGCGCGCCGACCTCTTCGAGCAGGAACGCGCGCAGCTCCGCCGGTCCCAGGTCGGCGAGCGACTCGGCGGGCCGCACGCCGTCGGCGCCGTTCTCCGCGGGGGCCGGCACGTCGATCACCGGGTAGCGCAGTCCCGACAGCCAGCCGACGACGGCGCCGGCACCGTCGATCACCCGTACCTGCACCGTGTCGGCGCGCTCGGGGTCGAGCCACACCTCGATGTCCACCGTGCTCGGCGGCTCTCCGAGCGTGACCAGCCGATCGACGTGCGTCACCATGCGCAGCAGCGGATCGCCGGGGAACGCGCTCGGCGCCACCGACATCGCCGCGTCCAGGACGGGCGCCCACGTGGCGGACGGCCCGCACCGTACCCGGGCGCGCAGCGCGCCGTGGCCGCGCAGCAGCTCCTCGACCTGCCAGTCGAACCCGGTCTCCGGTACGCCGACCGCGGCGAGCCGCTGCCCCACCAGGCCCGGCTCCACCGGCGTGAGCGGCCGCGCCGGTGGCACGGGAGCCTCCCCCGGCGTCGC
>NZ_JBSFTC010000628.1:0-2983 GCF_053590415.1 Nonomuraea sp. NPDC003201 | reverse complement strand
GGGAGCGCCGTCGCCTGGACCGAGGAGCGCAGGGAGCGAAGCGACCGGAGCGACGAGGGAAGGCGACGGCTCGCAGCGACCGAGCCCGCTTCCGCGGAGCGGAAGCCATAAGCAGGCGACGGCTCGAAGCGACCGAGCCCGCCTCCGCGGAGCGGAGGCAATGAACAGGAGCATGAGCATGCGCACGCTCGACGAGCTCGACGTGAAGGGGCGGCGCGTGCTTGTGCGCGTCGACCTCAACGTCCCCCTCGACGGGGAGACGATCACCGACGACGGCCGCATCCGGGCGTCGGTGCCGACGATCAAGACGCTGGTGGAACGGGGCGCCAAGGTCGTCGTCTGTGCCCATCTGGGCAGGCCCAAGGGCAAGGCCGACCCGAAATACTCGCTCAGGCCGGTGGCCGGGCGGCTGGGCGAGCTGCTGGGCCAGGAGGTGGCGTTTGCGACCGACGTGGTCGGCGACAGCGCCCATGGCACCGTTGAAACGCTCCAGGGCGGCGAGGTCGCGCTGCTGGAGAACCTGCGCTACGAGCCGGGCGAGGAGTCCAAGGACGACGCCGAGCGGGCCGCGTTCGCCGCGAAGCTGGCGGGGCTGGCCGAGCTCTACGTGGGCGACGGGTTCGGCGCGGTGCACCGCAAGCACGCCAGCGTCTACGACGTGCCCAGGCTGCTGCCGCACGCGGCCGGCGGGCTGGTCGTGGCCGAGGTCGAGGTGCTGAAGAAGCTGACCGAGAGCCCCGAGCGGCCCTATGTGGTGGTGCTGGGCGGCGCCAAGGTCTCCGACAAGCTCGGTGTCATCGCCAACCTGCTGACCAAGGTCGACCGGCTGCTGATCGGCGGCGGCATGGCGTACACGTTCCTCAAGGCCCAGGGCTACGAGGTCGGCAAGTCGCTGCTCCAGGAGGACCAGCTCGACAAGGTGCGCGGCTTCCTCAACACGGCCGCCGAGCGCGGCGTCGACCTCGTGCTGCCGGTCGACGTGCTGGCGGCGGTCACGTTCGGGGCGGACGCCGAGCACGACGTGGTCGCGGCCACCGAGATCCCGGCCGACCGGGAGGGGCTCGACATCGGGCCCAGGACGCGCGAGCTGTTCGCCTCGAAGCTGGCCGACGCCAGGACCGTCTTCTGGAACGGCCCCATGGGCGTGTTCGAGTTCGACGCGTTCTCCGGCGGCACCAGGGCGGTGGCCGAGGCGCTGATCGCCCGTACCAGCGCCGAAGAGGCCTTCACCGTGGTGGGCGGCGGCGACTCGGCGGCGGCCGTGCGGAGGCTGGAGCTCCCCGAGGACGGTTTCTCGCACATCTCCACCGGTGGCGGGGCCAGCCTCGAATACCTTGAGGGCAAGGCCCTCCCCGGACTCGCGGCCCTGGAGGACTGAGCAACTTATGAGCACGCGCAAGCCGCTCATCGCCGGCAACTGGAAGATGAACCTCAACCACCTCGAGGCCATCGCGCTGGTCCAGAAGCTGGCCTTCGCACTCAACGACAAGGACTTCGACAAGGCCGAGGTCGCCGTCCTGCCGCCGTTCACCGACCTGCGCAGCGTGCAGACGCTGGTCGACGGCGACAAGCTGAGGATCGTGTACGGCGCCCAGGACCTGTCGCAGCACGACGGCGGCGCCTACACCGGTGAGATCTCGGGCGCCATGCTGGCCAAGCTCGGCTGCACCTACGTGGTGATCGGCCACTCGGAGCGGCGGCAGTACCACCACGAGGACGACGACCTGGTCAACGCCAAGGTGCAGGCCGCCTACCGGCACTCGCTCACCCCGATCCTGTGCGTCGGGGAGGGCCTGTCCGTACGTCAAGAGGGCGGCCACATCGCGCACAGTCTTGGACAACTCGACGGCGCGCTGCGCAAAATCAGCGCCGAGCAGGCAAAATCGATAGTGGTGGCCTACGAACCGGTGTGGGCGATCGGCACCGGTGAGGTGGCCACCCCGGAGGACGCCCAGGAGGTTTGTGGCGCGCTGCGAGTCAGACTCGCGGAGCTCTACGACTCCGAAGTGGCCGCCGGGATCCGTATCCTTTACGGAGGCTCGGTCAAGTCGGGCAATATCGCGGGGATCATGGCTCAACCCGATGTCGATGGCGCGCTCGTGGGCGGTGCCAGCATCGACGCCGGGGAGTTCGCGAAGATCTGCCGTTTCTCCGATATGCCAGGCTAACTGAGTCGTTCTGGGGGTGCGACTTGACAACAGGCCGTACCCTCAGAAGGCAAGTCTGAATCGTCACGCGTAACAAAGCATTGAAGGAACAGGCATACCGTGGAAATCGGAATCTCCATCGCCCTCATCCTGGCGAGCGGTCTCATGATCCTGCTCGTGCTGCTCCACAAGGGCAAGGGTGGCGGCTTGTCTGACATGTTCGGCGGCGGTTTCTCGTCGAACTTCGGTGGTTCCTCGGTGGTGGAGCGCAACCTCGACCGGCTGACGATCATCACCGGCACGATCTGGTTCGTCTGCATCATCGCTCTCGGCCTTCTCATGAAGCCCTGAGCAAACAAGTTAACGCGTGACAGTGATTCTCCCCCCGTGCCTGCGCGCGGGGCGATCGAGCGAGGAGTTCATCCGTGGGTAGTGGCAACGCGATCCGTGGCAGCCGAGTCGGCGCCGGCCCTATGGGGGAGGCCGAGCGCGGCGAGGCAGCTCCGAGAGTGCGGGTCTCGTTCTGGTGCGCCAACATGCACGAGACGCGCCCCAGTTTCGCCAGCGACGCGGCGGTTCCCGAACATTGGGACTGCCCCCGTTGCGGCCTTCCTGCCGGACAGGACGAGTCGGCCCCGCCTGCCCCACCGAAGAACGAGCCGTACAAGACGCATCTTGCCTATGTGAAGGAGCGCAGGAGCGACAAGGACGGCAAGGCGATCCTCGAGGAGGCACTGGAGTACCAGGTCGTCGCTCTCGGCGATCATGGCGCTGAGCTCCTCCGTGCGGCGGGGCGCGTCCGCTGTGTACTCGGGGATCCGCGCTACGAGCTTCTG